>JAOAQX010000011.1 GCA_025210805.1 Flavobacteriales bacterium | reverse complement strand
TCCCCCTTCAAAGGGGGATTTTAATTTCAGGCTTGTTCTGACTTTTCGGGAGGGTTAAGGAGATGTAATGACCAGTTCGAAAGTCGAATTGCATTTTTTTAATTTTCTTTTCGAGGGTGCTTACATGCAAATCCCCCTTTGAAGGGGGAAGGGGGGATGTTACACAAAGTGAACACCACCTATAAAAAGAAACTAAAGAAATGCTATCCGATTATTAAACAAGATGCAACATCCCCCTTCCCCCCTTCAAAGGGGGATTTTAATTTCAGGCTTGTCCCGATTTATCGGGAGGGAAGGGGGAGTTCCTATCAGTTTGATAGTCGAATTACATTTTTTGTCCGAGATTGTTACATTGAGAATATCCCACCACCCGAATTTTCGGGACAAACTACTCAAAAGAAAGCTTATCTTTCTCGAAAGATTTTAATACAACTCATCTATCAAAAGCACATAAAATCGATAAAAAGGAAAGAAAATCTTTTCTTTATTGGCAAAATGTAGGCTGTGGCGGGTGTTCAATTGCCAATTATTATCCTCAAAGCTTAACTCAATCATGGGCTCAAGCGGAAAATCATTCATTAAGTCCTCGATCCCAGATTCTACCAGTAATTCTTGGATTCTTTTTGCAAAAACTTCGTTTTTACACAGTATTTGCAATCGGTTTTTGTCTTTAGAAAACCAAGAAGAAAATAGACTTTTTGTTTTTACTGAGAACGCATAAATCCCTGGTGTATTGGATAAATTACACATTCCCTCAGAGAGATTTGTACTTCCAAATGCTTGTTTGAATTCAATTTTTAAATCCTTGTATTCTTTCTGAAAATAATAGGTTTTTGTGAAGACTCTTCCTGCACCACCGCCAATAAAATCTCCCGCAAAATCATCTCCAACCACTTTTAAACGGATTCGGTTTTGATTACAGATTTCTTGATAATATTGTTCTATTGCTGACATGGGTGTTTTCTATTTCAAATTAATTAACCAATTGCAAATCTTCTCTGTTACTTTTAAATAATAAGTACTAAAAGTTTCTTTTTCGTCTTTTTTATATAATTTATTGCTTTGTTCAAAATAAGCTTTGTTTGGTAGCTGATTATGAGCAAATCTATTTCTTATTTCAATAAGAATTTTAATTAAGATTTCATCTCTTATTAAAGTATTGCTTTTAAGTGAATTAGTTTCCTCTGAATTGTAGCTTTTTATATTCTTGCTGTTGATGTATTCATACACTTCTTTTTTAAAATTAGGCTCGGTTTCCATCTTTTTTTTAGCCCCATCCAAATGACAAGAAAATATTTTTTTCTCAAGCTTAAAAATTTGATAAAACATCTCCTCAAACCTAACTTTTTCATAATCCGCTAATTCTTGATCTAATTCCTCTCTGGTTATTGATTTGTCTTGATAGGTTGCTAGCGTCTTTACTCTGCTATCTCTTTCTAACCTTTTGTATTTCCGAAGGTCTTTTAAAGCACATTTAATTTTGAGTTTCCCATCAACTAGACTAACAGTGATTTTTTTAGCAAGAATAGACTTACCTTTTCCTCTCGCGTTAACTTCCTTTTCTTCTTTGGTGTAGAATGTTTCCGCTAGTTTTAAATGCTCGCTATTATGTTCTTTTTTAATAATCTCCAATAAAATAGCATCTTGCCTTTGAATTTCTCTAATTCTTTTCTCGTTTTTATAGATGGCTCCTTTGGCAAGATATTGTGGAGTTCCTTGTTTAGGTTTTCCACAAACGTCGGATATAGAATTGGTTTCTTGAGTAAGTTCTACCTTATTTCTTTCATCAGGAAATGGGTAAATCCTCGTAAAATCATAGAATTTCTGTTTGCTTTTTAGTGCCTCTTGAGTAAAGGTGAAGAATTTATTTTTTGAAACAAAATCTTTTCCATTTCCCGCAGTAGGATGTTTGTCATCAAAAATTCCTCTATCTAAAAATACGGGATGCGATTTTACATTTTTTAAATAGTCCTTTTTGTCGGCATAATAAATTCGTTTTGGAAAAGCATCAAAAATAGGATGATCAATCGTAATATTATCTATATCATACTTTAGAAGCTTTGTTAGGTATTTATTCTTCTGTTTTTCATAATTTTTTAGAAACTCAAACAAATCCTTAGCTTGAAAATTAAAAATAGGAAACAAAGTGCTTAACTCATTATGAATTTCCAAAACCTCCTTGCAATATCCTGCCAATTCATTGCGGTATCTATCATAGAACGCAAAATACCTTTGCAATTCTGCAATCTGCCAACCTTTCCAGTCCTTACGGGCATCTTTTCTTGTAAATCGACGGATATCTTTGGTAAGTAAAACGGCTACTTTACCTTTTTCTACATTAGTTAAGCCTTTTTCCTCTGCTTGGATTATCTTATTGTCAGAATAGTCTTTCCTAATTTTATCTATGATTGAATGATTTTCATTCAGTTCAATCTTAATGCGATTTACCAGTTTATCTTTTAAAAATACCTGATCTCCCTTTTGAAAACCACGCATTTTTTTTGAATTAAGCTGCTCTTCAGTGAGAATATTGTCTTTTTTATGTTGGATTTTGTTCTTTAAAATATCATGAATTATCTTCTCTGATTTTTTCTTAACGAGAACATAATAAAGCAATTGTGGAAGTTCATTGAGACTTAAATAAAAACATGCTTTTCTTTTAAATTGCTCGAGTTTTAACTCTTCTAATAATTCTGATTTAGGTGGGCGTTTTCTTTTTTTAGGTTTACTATCTGTTTCTTCCTCTAATCCTGAAACCCAAACCGCTATATTGTTTTTATGAAACTGATAATGAGCATTGGGATAAGGTCTCCAACCCAAAGAATCCTCTATATCTTTATTTTCAAAGTATTGATCTTTGATTCTTTGTACTTCTGATAATTTCTCAAAAACAAACAATTTTTCATCAATTACTCTATCCGTTGAAAAATAATCATTTTCCTTGTTTGTTTTATCATGACGATAAACGCCTACATTCACTTGAAAACGAATTTTGTCTTTAAAAACAAACTCATCCAAATACCTGATGGCATAATAGGCAAATCTATCTCGATATCTTACTCTGGTAATATCGTGTTCAATTTCGAACTCAGAGATACTTTTCACATTTTTATTGCTTTGCTCTACCTCATAGCGATTGGTAGCTTCAAAAAATTCATATTGATCTTCACTACTTAGATGCTCATAAATCTCCTTTGGACATTTGCTAAATTCTTCCGCTATTTGCAATAGTAAAGCATCCTTTGAAAATGCACTATTGAGCATGCTTTTAGGTTGTCTAAAACAATACTGCCCCAACGCCCATTGGGTAAATGCATAGGGTAATTTATGATTTGCTTTGTAATATTTGGTATGACTCAAAAGGTATTGAAACTCCCTTTTGGATAGTCCAAAGGAAACAAAGAGTAAAAAAGCATCGGCTTTAAGAAAACCATCTTCAAATTTTGCCTTTCTGAGAATAAGAGTTTTATCCTCTTTTTCTTCTATATATCTTCTTTTTAAATGGTTAAATACAAAGTTGTATTCGTCTTCTTTACGAATCGGATCTTTGTTTTTCTTTTCTAGCCTTTCATTAGCTTCGATTAGAATTTCATTGAAATCTTCTTTATATTTATCTCTAAAAAATTCTATTTGTTCTTTGCTTTGTTTTCTTTGATGACAAGTATGAAGAATTGCTTTTATAAACAGGTCGTCCAATATTGGAGTAATAAGTTCCAATGCTTTTTGGAACTCTTCACATTCTACTTTTAAAACCCTGTGATAATGAGAGCTGTAATTTCTATACTCGTTAGAAATTTTGTTAATGGCATTTATTATTTTCCAAAATTCCTCGTGATCTTCTTTCTTTTTGGGCAAATAAGAAACAAAGGGGAAGAAATAAGAAAGTTTATTGATAAATCGCTCCCAATCTGTTAAAGAAAAATTGATTGACTTATCCTTGATGCCTCTTAAATCTTCAGGGTATTGAGTGTTTATAGGTAGTTGAAATTCCTGAGCGATGGACGACCAAGCCATCTCCCAATTATGTCGGAAATTATTAAATATTCCAGCATAAAAGTGCTTACTCTCTGTTTCTTCAAACAGATAAGTATTTGTGTTTTTTTGTTCTTGCATATTATTGATTATCTATAATTGTATCTGTACTAATTTAGTGCTTTTTTATTGATTTTCAAGATTCAGTTAATAATAATTCATACTTGCTTTTCCCCATTTTTTTAATCCTATTTACGTAAAAAAACATCCTAGAAGTCTTATTTCCTCTAGGATGTTGTTCGTTTGGGTTGTGTTTCCACTGCAAATATAGGGTATTCACAACCGTTGATGAAAGTCTAAAGATTAAAAACCAGTTGTGTTTCCACTGCAAATATAGGGTATTCACAACATTCCTTTGAGAATAACAAGTGCTATCAACGTTGTGTTTCCACTGCAAATATAGGGTATTCACAACCGATACGCATTTCTTAAAAGCTCGAATAAAGTTGTGTTTCCACTTCAAATATAGGTTATTCACAACGGGATAAATACAAATCAGACACTTGCTACAGTTGTGTTTCCACTTCAAATATAGGGTATTCACAACGTCAGATTTTACAAGAATAGTCTTCAGTAAGTTGTGTTTCCACTTCAAATATAGGGTATTCACAACAAGGGGTATAAAGATATTTATGATTTGAAAGTTGTGTTTCCACTTCAAATATAGGGTATTCACAACCACCTTGACGTGTCAAACTGTCCAAATCTTGTTGTGTTTCCACTTCAAATATAAGGTATTCACAACACACACCAGCAACACAAAATATAAGAAAATAGTTGTGTTTCCGCTTCAAATATTAGGCATTCGCAATATTTCAATCAAAGCCAAGCAGGATGTTTACGTTGTATAACATCCCCCTTCCCTTCCGAAAAATCAGAACAAGCTATTCGAAAGGGGGATTATTATTAACTACAATCCCCCAAAAAAACTACATATTCCTCCTATACTGTCCTCCTACTTGGAAGAGCGCCGAGGTAATTTGTCCGATAGAACAGGTTTTTGCTGCTTCCATGATTTCGGCAAAGATATTTTGGTTGTTTACAGCGGCTTCTTGTAGTTTGGCAATATTTTCTTCTAGGTGGTTTCCTCCAGCTTGGTGAAGTTCTTTAAGCATTTCTATTTGGTATTGCTTTTCCTCTTCGGTAGCACGGATAACTTCAGCAGGAATCACCGTTGGCGATCCTTTAGAACTCAAGAAGGTGTTTACCCCAATGATTGGGAACTCACCCGTATGTTTTAGGGTTTCGTAATACAGACTTTCTTCCTGTATTTTCGATCTTTGGTACATGGTTTCCATCGCACCCAAAACCCCACCACGCTCGGTAATACGGTCAAATTCTGTTAGTACCGCTTCTTCTACCAAGTCCGTTAATTCTTCTATGATAAAAGCCCCTTGGATTGGGTTTTCATTTTTCGCAAGACCCAATTCTCTATTGATAATCAACTGGATAGCCATAGCTCTACGCACCGATTCCTCCGTAGGGGTAGTAATGGCTTCATCGTAAGCATTGGTATGTAATGAGTTACAGTTATCATAAATCGCATACAAAGCTTGAAGCGTGGTTCGGATATCATTAAAATCAATCTCTTGAGCATGAAGCGAACGCCCCGAAGTTTGGATATGATATTTCAACATTTGAGCTCTTGGGCTGGCTCCGTATTTCTTCGCTAAAGCCTTAGACCAAATTCTTCTGGCTACCCGACCGATAACGGCATATTCTGGATCAATACCGTTGGAGAAAAAGAAAGATAAATTCGGTCCAAATTTATTGATATCCATTCCTCTACTGAGGTAGTATTCTACATAAGTAAATCCGTTGGCAAGGGTAAATGCCAATTGCGTAATAGGATTGGCACCTGCTTCGGCAATATGGTAACCCGAAATAGAAACCGAATAGAAATTTCTTACATTATTCTCAATAAAATACTCCTGCACATCTCCCATTAAACGAAGGGCAAATTCCGTAGAGAAAATACAGGTATTTTGGGCTTGATCTTCTTTGAGGATATCCGCCTGAACCGTACCTCTTACCTGTGCTAAGGTTCTTATTTTGATCTCTTGATACACCTCTGCTGGTAATACCTGATCTCCCGTAACACCTAGAAGCATCAATCCCAATCCATCATTACCTTCAGGTAAATCACCTTGATATCTTGGTCTTGCTACACCCAATTCTTGGTAAATGGCTTCTATTTTGGCTTCCACCTCACTTTCTAGTCCATTTTCTTTGATATAAAGCTCACATTGTTGATCAATAGCAGCATTCATAAAGAAACCAAGCATCATAGGTGCTGGTCCGTTGATGGTCATAGAAACCGAAGTCTTCGGATCTGCCAAATCAATCCCAGAATAGAGTTTTTTGGCATCATCCAAACAACAGATAGAAACCCCTGCATTTCCTATTTTTCCATAAATATCAGGACGTAAATCGGGGTCGTTTCCATAAAGCGTTACCGAGTCAAAAGCGGTAGAAAGACGCTTGGCAGGCATTCCAAGACTCACATAGTGAAAACGTCTATTGGTACGTTCTGGTCCACCTTCTCCTGCAAACATTCTTGTAGGATCTTCTCCCTGTCTTTTGAAAGGGTAAAGCCCCGAAGTATAAGGGAATTCTCCAGGTACATTTTCTTGTAAAATCCATTGAAGAATATCTCCCCAAGCTTGGTATTTTGGTAAGGCTACCTTTGGAATATCCAACTGAGAAAGAGATTTTGAAGAAGTTTTGATATTAATCTCCTTATCTCTAACCTTAAAAGTATAAACCGGATTTTTATATTTCATCACCTTTTCTCCCCAAGAAATAATCACTTCCCAGTTGTGAGGATTGAGGTTCATTTTATTTTTATCAAATTCTTTGATGAGCAAATCCACCAAAGTTTTATTGTCTTCCGAAAGAGCCGTAGTGTCCAGTTCCAATCCATGAGCTGAAAGTGTTGGCTCGGTACCCGAAACGGTAGCAATGGTCTTATAAATTCCATAAAGTTTTTGAGCCACTTCCACTTCGGTTTTTGCCCAAGAATCATAAGAACGGTTATTTTCTGCAATTTCAGAAAGATAACGAGTTCTGGCAGGAGGGATTACAAAAGTTTTTTCAGACATTTCCTTAGAAATCTCAAAAGAAGAAGCAAAAACACCTTCCGTTTTTTCATTCAGTTTGGTCATAATAGCCTTATAGAGACTATTCATTCCAGGATCATTGAATTGAGAAGCAATCGTTCCAAAAACAGGCAAATCGTCTTGGTTTACATCCCAAAGACCTAAGTTTCGCATATATTGCTTTTTTACATCACGAAGTGCATCCAGCGCCCCACGCTTATCAAACTTGTTGATCGCTACTAGGTCTGCAAAATCAAGCATATCGATTTTTTCCAACTGGGTTGCCGCTCCAAACTCGGGTGTCATCACATAAAGTGAAGTATCCGAATGTTCCAAAATCTCCGTATCGGATTGTCCAATACCCGAAGTTTCTAGGATAATAAGATCGTATTGTGCCGCCTTGAGAATCTCAACAGCTTCTTGAACGTATTTTGAAAGTGCCAAATTACTTTGACGAGTTGCCAAAGAACGCATATAAACCCTAGGATCGTTGATGGCATTCATACGGATTCTATCACCCAAAAGTGCTCCTCCTGTCTTTCTTTTCGAAGGATCTACGGAGATTAAAGCAATTTGTTTCTCTGGGAAATCCAATATAAATCTACGAACCAATTCGTCCACCAAAGAAGATTTTCCAGCTCCACCCGTACCTGTTATTCCAAGTACTGGTGTGGTTGATGAAGCATTCAGTTTATGAACCGTTTTCATCAAATCTTCTGCATTTTCAGGAAAGTTTTCTGCCGTAGAAATCGCACGAGCAATGGCGTTTACATCCTTCTCTTGGATTTTTTCTATCCCACCATTGAGTATTTTACCTACAGGAAAGTCCGATTTTTCTACCAAATCATTAATCATACCTTGCAATCCCATTTCTCTACCATCATCGGGCGAGTAGATTCGGCAAATTCCGTAATCCATCAGCTCCTTGATTTCCGAAGGAAGGATTACACCGCCTCCACCACCAAAAACCTTGATATGTCCAGCTCCTTTTTCTTGGAGTAAATCATACATATACTTGAAATATTCGTTGTGTCCACCTTGGTAAGAAGTCATCGCAATGGCTTGCACATCTTCCTGAATAGCGGTATTTACCACCTCTTCAACACTTCTATCGTGTCCAAGATGAATGACTTCTACTCCAGTAGATTGAATAATTCTTCTCATAACATTAATGGCTGCATCATGCCCATCGAATAGGGAAGCAGCTGTTACGATTCTTACTTTGTTTTTTGGTTTATATGGAGTCTGTTCTTGCATAGTATTTTAATTCAAAAATCCATGCGAAAATACGACATTTTCAAGACATTAAAAAATTTTGATTTAAGGAGGTTTATTAAACTAATTTTGGGATAAAGAAAGCTTTAATTTTAAGAGTCAAAGCAATTCGGAAATCTTTGTGGTATTGAGTTTAAATGGGTATTTTGAAAATTATATTGCAAACGATTTTTAGGTGATTATCATTGCTAGCTTTTAGGTTATTATGAGCCTTGATTAATTTGTACTTATTCTTTTTTCAGATAAGATTTCGATTATTCTATAAATAGTAGATGATGGATTTGAATGCGCTTTTAGTTTTTTTGCTTTCAAAATTGCTTGCTTTTGATTATTCTGCAAGATTTTCGCCATCTGTTCTGTGAGCTTTCCTTTCTTGTAATTCTTCCAGTTTTTTTCTAATTTCTTAATAGCATTGGAAGTTGAAATGTGTGCATTTTGAGCTTCACAGTGTAGTAAAAACCAAAATTCTATACAAGGATTACTTACTAACAAAATGGCATCTTTTACTTTTAGAAGTTTTTCTAACATTTTGGGAACATCAATATCATAGAGTAAGAATACTTTATCTTTATTCTTTAGATACAATCCTTTCTCTTGAATGATATCAACAACTTTTCTTGTATTTATTTGATTTCCTTCTATTTTTTCTTTTATTTCGATAGGGATATGTCTGAATTGTTTTTTCAAAATTTTGATATATTCCTTTTCTGTATCACCTTCACAAAACACAAAATATGTTGGGTTCATGGATCTCGCTTTATTCTTTTTTCTTGCCATTATTTGATATTTTATCTATTAATGATTCTTCTAAATCTATTATAGGTACCGCATCAAAACGTCCTTGAAGGTATCCTTTTTCTGGGTTCATATTGTCTCTGAAGTCTTTAAAATCAATTAAAGAATAGAGTTCGGTACTTCCTGATTCATTTTTGTGAACAAAATTTATTTGATCTTTTCTCAATAAATCTAAGTCCAAAAGATTTGTATTGTGCGTTGTGAAAATTAGTTGGCTTTGTTTTGATTTGTGTAACAACTGGATAATAAATTCCACAATTTTAGAGTGAAGGCTATCTTCAATTTCATCAATAAGTAATATCTTGTTATTCTGAATAATATCAATGATGCTTAAAAGAATAAAAAATAATTTTTTCGTTCCCTGAGACTCTTCAGTATTGAAATCAAAAGAAATAGATGGGTTCGATTTGTGAAAAGTACTTATTTTTAGATGTTCTTCTATACCAAAATCTACCTTTGGTTTTTGAATATCCTCTAAGGGGTCAAAAGTAAATCTTGTATTGGGAACCAACTCTTTATGAATGATGATATCGACAATGTCGCTGTCTGCGATTCTCAAACCCTCCAATAAAAATTTTTTATTATTGTGAAACAATTGCTCAACCGAAGAAGCATTATAACCTTGATAGCCGAGAATAAATGTTGAATGAAAAAAATGAAAAATTTGTTTTGGAATTTCCCGATCCATTTGACTTGCACGGGAGATAAATAGATTCTTTTTTGAAGTGTTTATCGCAACATCCATTGGGCGTTTAATGACGCTAGCGAAGTTGTAAATATCATTTTTCTTACCTGACTTCAACTCATTTCTCTCAAAAATTTTTGCTTTTCTACCTTTAGGGTAATAGTATAATTTTTCAGAAATAATTTGTGTTTTGGATAAGGAAAAAGAATAATCAAATTCTACTTCATCAATCATAAAACACATTTGAAACTCACTGGGCTGACTTTCTTTTTGAAATTTAAACACCTCATAGTCAAAAAATGTATTTTCATTAAAATTATGAGAGCTGAAAACATACCCGCAGCATTGCCTAATTGCTTTTATAACATTTGATTTACCTGAAGCATTCGCACCATAAATTACCGCCGTTTTAAGGATATTGTGTTTTTGTTTTTTGACAATATTATTTGATAATTTTTGAGCTCTTTCCCCTCGGATATTTGCAGCCTGCATATCTAACACAACCTCGTCTTTAATCGAGTAAAAGTTTTTTAAACGTATGTATAGTATCATTAGGGTTCGTTTTATGTAGTAAAGCTACAAATTTTATTGATAAATCAAATATTATTCAACTTTAATCAGTAGTCAGTAAAAAATTATTCTTTAAAAAAATATGGGGGCGTTCTTTCTTGGATGATATTTTTGTTTTCTTATTTAAACTTACCCTAAGTTACAAGTTGTTCTAAAATGCTGTAATCGGTATAAAAATCTAACCTTTTGTTTGATTTTTTAGAGATTTCTGTCGAAAATTGAGATATGATATTCCAAAAAATAGGTCAAAAGCTTCAATTACTCCAATAATAGATTCAAATTCAACAACTTTTTACCCCTAAAATTTGCGGAACTTTTGTACTTTTGCCCCATGTTTATTCAAGGGAATCATTCCCTAAAAAAAATATCAAAATGAGCATCTTAAATTACGAAGAAGAACTAATTCAACGTGTAAAAGAAGAAAAAGCGGCTGTAGAGCTTATCAAAATCGTTAGCGATCTTTGGCTTGACCGTCAAGTAGAATTGGTTATGTTCAGAAAAAGACTTTTGGACCAAAAAATGAGCGAAATCTTGAGTCTTTTCGACTATGCAAAGGATTTTGTAAAAAAACCAATTAATGTATTTGATGCTTTAACAGCAGCAAGAATAATAGAAAATGGAAACTATGGTGCTGCCAAAATAGACTTAGGTCATTTGGTATTCAACTGTGAAGACAAATCTAATATTGAAGCCCATGTAGTCAATGCATTAAAAGACTTCTCATCTGATACAGCATCAGAAATGGAATCTAAAGATGTTGTTCTTTACGGTTTTGGAAGAATCGGTCGTTTATTAGCTCGTGAACTTATCACACAAGCAGGAAAAGGTGATCAATTGAGACTTAGAGCGATCGTGGTAAGAAGAGACGACGATGCCGAGATCACGAAAAGAGCTTCTTTACTTAGAACAGACTCAGTTCATGGAGAATTCCCAGGGACAGTTGTAGAAGATTTCCAAAACAAAGCATTGATCATCAACGGACATCACGTGTTGCTAATCAAAGCAAACAACCCTGAGGATATCGATTATACAGCTTATGGAATCAACAATGCTTTAGTATTAGACAATACTGGAGTGTTTACAGATAAAGAAGCTTTGAGCAGACATCTTCAAGCAAAAGGAACTTCTAAAGTAATCCTTACAGCTCCAGGTAAAGAAATTCCAAATATCGTTTTTGGAGCGAATCACTTGGATTATAAACCAGAAGATCATGATATCTTCTCTGCAGCTTCTTGTACTACAAATGCCATTACACCAATGCTAAAAGTAGTCAGTGAGAACTTTGGAGTAGAAAAAGGACATATAGAAACAGTACATGCTTATACAAACGACCAAAACTTGGTTGACAATATGCATAAGAAAAACCGTAGAGGTAGAGCTGCTGCATTAAATATGGTAATTACTTCTACAGGTGCAGGAAAAGCGGTTGTTAAAGTAATTCCTTCATTAGAGGGGAAACTTACTGCGAATGCCGTTCGTGTTCCTACACCAGATGGTTCTTTGGCAATTCTAAATCTTAATTTAGATAAAGCAACAAACCTTGATGAGTTTAATGAAACAATGAGAAAAGCGGCCTTGGAAGGAGCCCTTGTTGAGCAAATAGAATACAATACATCAAAAGAGCTTGTATCTTGTGATATTGTAGGAAATGCTGCGGCTTCTATCTATGATAGCAATGCGACTCATGTTTCTACAGATGGAAAATCTGTTGTAATCTACGCTTGGTATGATAATGAGTATGGTTACTCAAGACAAGTAATGAGACTTGCAAAATATGTTTCTAACGTAAGAAGAAAGACGAATTACTAAATAGTTATTATTCTTTAAAATATAAACCCCATTAACAGATCTGTTAATGGGGTTTTTTAGTGTTATGTATTAAAGAAAATGATTAGATCATTTGCGGTATTAATTTACACACTGGTATAAACCTTCCCAACTTTTCGTGAGGGAAAGGGGGATGGTGCATCTTGTTTCATAATCGAATAACATTTTTATCGTTTCTTTTTCGGAGGTGTTTACTTTGTGAACATCCCTTTTTCCTCCCGAAAAATCGGGACAAGCTCTTCACAAGGGGGCTTATGACAGTGTGTAAATTAACACCATAAATGGTATTATTTACCACTAGAGTTATTTCTCCTCAGAATTAAAATAATTAAGGGCTAAATAAGTCATCATACCCACAGAAGTTTCTAAAGAGCTTTCGTCAATATCAAAAAGAGGATGATGGAGTTTTTTTTCGTTTTCTTTTCCGGGTTCAGCGGTTCCAAAACGGTAAAAGCAGGCTGGCATCATTTGAGAATAATAGGCAAAATCTTCGGCGGTCATTCTCATTCCAAGTTCTACCACATTTTCTTTTCCGAGGTATTCTTCTGCCGATTTTCTTAACAATTTTGTTAAGTCTGGATCGTTTTTTAAACTTGGATATCCCAGTTTGAGATCCAAGTCTGCCGAGCAATCATGAGCAAGGCAAGTTGCATCAATAATTTTACGTAGTTCTTGATGAGCTACGGCTCTCCATTCTTCATCCAAGCATCTTAAAGTTCCTTTAAGGTGAACTTCATCAGGAATTACGTTGGTTGCCCCCAATCCTTGGATATATCCAAAAGAAAGAACAACGGGTGCATAAGGAGAGATTTTTCTGCTAACAATTTTTTGTGCATGCGTAATAAATTCAGCACTGGCGAGTATCGTATCTTGATGTGTGTGCGGCAATGCAGCATGTCCGCCTTTTCCTTTAAAACTAAGATGAATTTCATCACAAGAAGCCATATATAAGCCCGATCGAAATCCTATTTTGCCTGCAGGCAAGTCTGGAAAAACATGTTGCCCAAAAATTGCTTGTGGTAATTCGGGTTCAAAAATGCTCTCGTCTATCATCAGCTTTGCTCCACCAGGAAGTACCTCTTCTCCTGGCTGAAAAATAGCTGTCAGTTTTCCTTCCCAAAGGTCTTTGTTTTCATTTAGAATCTTGAGAACCACCAAAAGAGAAGCGGTGTGTGCATCATGCCCACAAGCATGCATGGTATTGGGTTCGGTAGAACAATAGGCAACCTCATTTTGTTCTTGAATAGGGAGCGCATCTATATCAGCCCTTAAAGCCAGATTTTGCGTTCCTTCTCCAGATGTTAATAAGACTTTGATTCCTGTATTTACATATCCTGCTTGAAAGGGAATATTCCATTTCTTTAGCAGTCCTTGAATATATTCAGAGGTTTTGTATTCTTCAAATGAAAGCTCTGGGTTTTGATGTAAATATCTTCTGATTTCTATAACAAGAGCCAGTTCTTTTTTTACAAGTTCTTTTATTTTTTGAATACTTCTTTGCATGGAATTTATTTTTTCTGAGCCAACATTCTGATGACCCATCCCTCGTCTTGATGTGCACCAGAGTTTAAGGATATTTTTTCTTCTACTAAGGTAAGAAAATCAAAATTCTCAAAATCTTTTTTCATCATTTCTTTAGAAAACATTAATGCTTCTTCTTTTGGACCTCCAAGATGGGGTTTTGTTTTTTTGAGTTCGAAATGCTTTTTAGAAAAACCTTCGAGAATAATATAAGCACCTTTTTTAACGGTTTTTGCTAGTTGTTTATGATATTGCCCTCGAATACTTGGAGGAAAATGCGCATAACATAAACCAATGGCATCAAATGTTTCAGGCGGATATTCAATATCTTCTAAAAAACGCCCTACACGATAATCTACTTCAAACTGGTGCTTTTTATGAAGTTTTAATGCTTTTTCTTTTCCTACTGAGCTGATATCAAAAGCTGAAACCTTCCACCCGATTTGGTTACAATACAAGGCGTTTCTTCCTTCTCCTTCGGCAGGTAAAAGAATCTGTCCTTCTTGTCCTTTGAGTTTATCTATTTCCTGTTTAAGAAAAGAATTAGGGTTCAATCCATAAACATATTCTTCTTGATCAAAACGATTGTTCCAAAATTCTGTCCAACTCATAAATTTTCTTTTGATATTAAATGTACTGATGGAGTTAAAAGTCAATTTCTACTTCCCAGTTTGGCTTCATGTCAAGTGCTTCTGGGTGTAGTATAATAGGTTCTGGTTGTAAATGTTTGGCAGGATCACCAAGGTCATGAACCCCATTTTTATTCAAATCAACGATTTTTCTTAAATAGTATTTTCCAGGAAGAATATAATGAAATTTGATCATTCCTCCGCCTTGAATACTTGATTCTTGCATCACCTCTAGCTTATTGTTTAAAAGCTGTACAATTTGAGTACTGTCTTTTTTAGAAGAAACATTGATTTCTAAGACCGAAAAAGCAATTTCAGGTTTCACTTCAAACGGGATAGATGCTATGTTTTTCAAAGGTTTTTGAAAAAGAGATAGAGCAGAATCTGGGAAAATTAATTCGTAATTACCTATCGATAGATGCTGTTGATCTATGATAAACTGTTGGTTGTTTTCACCATTTAATGATAAATAAATAGTTGTATCCTTAGATTTTAATCCAAAAGGTTTCTGTATTGAAATGGGGTAATTTGTAAAACAAATGAATGAGTCTTGAGGAGTCAGAATCTTTTTTGGGCTCCAAATACTCGGTTTGTGGTGTTTTTCTGCTAAGTAAACATTAAAAGTATCTTGATGTGCTAAAACAGTTAAGCTGTCGGCTTTTCCATTATAATTCACAAATAAGGAATCATTGAATTCAAAAACAGGTAAGGCTCGATTGTTTTCAGATAAAACAACAAGGTTTTCTAAATCAAATTTTTGATTTTGTTTAATATACAGTAATCCTTTAGCTATTTCCTGAACAGAAAGAATAGCGTTTTTTTGAATGACAGGATAGAGATGTAAGTCAACTTTTCCTTGGTCACTAGGGGTTATAGGTTTTGGCTGATATGAAAATGGTTCAATTTTATCCCATTTTCCATTTTTATTGACATCTTCAAAGGCATAAATGTAGTATTCTTTTTTCGGTAGAAAATGAAATTTATAAATCCCTTCTGTATTGGATTGCATTAAATAGCTTTTGTCATTTTTGATAAAGCTACTGTCATTAAATTGCTGATCTTCTACTAAAGCAATATAATATTGATCTGTTTTATTTTCTAGAGGTTTAGAAACTTTTCCTTGGATGCTCAAAGAATCTATTTTATCACCAGTAGAAAAAACATAGGCATAGAAAGGAATTGGGTTTCCTTCGTGGTAGTCCTTGATAACATTAACAAACTGAAAGCTATAAGTAGTTTGCTCCTTCAAAGGTTTTTCCCACGAGACTTTAATCTTTTTTCCTTTGTATTGATATCTAAGATCTTCAATTTTTGGGGAAACTAAAACTTCGGTTTCGAAATTGGAGTTTTGGATGAACTCATCAAAACGAACACTGAAGCTATTTTCCGTAAAATTAATCTGTTTGTTTTTAGGAGTCTCTTTGGTAACTACTGGTGGTAGGGTGTCTTTCCCTCCACCAGTAGGCATAATTACTTTGGCACAAGAACCAATCATCATGAGTAAAATGATGGTCAATATTCTTTTTAGAAAACTCATTAGTTATCTTGATACAGTTGTGCTTTTTTAGCAAAATAGGCACTAAATTTTTTCATATCAGTAGCCAATTCTTCATCATCTGTCGCTCTAAGATAGGTTTCTGAAAGAGAAGCGAGTGTTTGGTGAACAAAATATTTCATTTCATCCACTTTCATTTCTTTGGTCCAAAGATCAATTCTTAGTGCATTATTTTCTTTTTTATCCCAAATACTGAGCATAAAAGCTTCACATTCTCTAAGTTCAGATTTTCCACTATCAGTGGATTCCCATGCAAGTTTATCTGGAACATGATTCTCATCTAAGCTCACGTGAAATTTTATTTCTTCTTTTTTCATTCTTATGGTTTGTATTTGGAATCATTGAGGAATTTCTGAGCATCTTGTAAGGCCATCATGTCTTCCACAGTAGAATTTGTGTTTGTCATATAGGCTTTCACAATTTGTAATCCTACCCATTCTCCAATTCTTCCTGGTGATTTCTGATCGAAGCTAAGATAAAATTTTGAGAAAGGTGCTTGACGCATAAATCTCATTTTGGCATCATCATCTGTAGAGAATAATAAATCATTGGATATAAAGAAGTTCCATATATCTTTTTCATTTTCTTTTGTCCAAGACATTTTCGTTTCATCTGTTTTCATTAAAAATGAATCGCTTGCCTTTCCGCTAAGCATGAGCTCTGTCATAAAAAGTTTTTTTCCTTCGAAAATCATATCATCTAACAAAGTTTTTTTCTCGGTAGTCGCTTTTGTGATTAATCGACTTTCCATCCATGCATTAAGAATGTCCGCTACTAGATATTTAGGATCTTTTTCTTTTCTAATATACATTGGTAGATGATCATAATATAAGTGATTGGCTCCCAAATATTGATCAGTTGCAATAATGATATCATTTCCATAATTCCATGCACCTTCATTCATTTCAAATGCCGAGTTCCATACAAAAATATTCGGTAAAACATCATTTTTGATATGTTTCTTATAGATATCAACACTTTCATGAAGTTCTTTTTCCCAAGAAAGTCCATCAAAAACTTTATTAAGGGAATCTACAAATTGTTGTAGAGGTTTATTTGTTCTTCTTTTTAACCATGTTGCATTGGGTTGCTGTCCAAAGAAGAATACTTGATAGTCACTCTTTAGATTTTCTAATTGAGTAATAAAACCAATTGAGTCTTCTGGAAGTTGATAAAAATCTTTATCGAAATTTTTTATAACCGCTTGTCGGTTATCAATTGTCTGGGATGTTTCACTTTTTTCATTTTTATTATTACAACTTGTGAATAATCCTAAAAAAATAAAAATTGCAAGGGTATTTTTAACCATTTGTCGTTTTGTTATAGACTTCATACTATCAATTTTGATATCTTAGCTTTACTTTAGTTCAAACAAAAGTAACATATTGTAGAAAAAACAACAAACTAAATCGATTCATGAAAAAATTATTTGTATTAATTCTATTAACTTCATTATTCTATTCTGCTCAGGCTCAGGATTCAAAAATACGAGTGGGATTGCATTTTTCACCAAGTATTTCTTATTTTAGAACGGATAGTAAAATTACCGATAAATCATCGAAAGTTAAATTTTCTTGGGGTTTTAGGAGTGAGAAAAAATTTGAAGATAAGCCCTATAGTATTATGCTTGGGATAGATCATTCAAAGAGAGGAGCAATCATGCGATTCAAAGGAGATGATGAAAAGGAATATAGCATTGACTATAATTACGAAAACATTGAAATCCCTGTTGCTATTAAAATGTCCACAAGACAAATAGGAATGTTTGCTTATTGGGTATATGTAGGAATGGCACCTAGTTTTCAGATTAGTGAGAACAGTTCAATGACCGAAAAAACACAAAATGAACCTTTAGAGGAATTTGCAGATCATTCGTTTGTAGATGGTTTTGATATTAGTTTAATCCTTGGTGGAGGAGTAGAGTATGAGCTTACAGAGGAAACTTTACTAACACTTGGACTTACTTTTAATAATGGATTATCTAACACAGTGAGTGATCAAAAATATTGGAAAAACGGAAAAGGTGGATTCAATTATTTTGGTCTTCAATTAGGCGTAATGTTTAGATAATATAATAAAAAATGATACATAAATTAGCAGATGTTCAAAGTTCGCACATTGGTGAACATACTCAAATTTGGCAATTTGCAATTGTGTTAAAAGACGCAATAGTTGGCAGTAACTGCAACCTTAATAGCCATACTTTTGTAGAAAATGACGTGGTTATAGGGAACAATGTTACAGTTAAGTGTGGGGTTTATCTTTGGGACGGTATTCGGGTAGAAGATAATGTTTTTATAGGACCCAATGTAACTTTTACCAATGACAAATTTCCTAGATCAAAAGAGTATCCTGAAAATTTCCAAAAAACACTCCTTAAAAATGGTGCTTCTGTTGGAGCAAATGCCACGATTCTTGGAGGAGTAACCATAGGAAAAGAAGCGATGATTGGTGCTGGAAGTGTGGTTACAAAAGATATTCCAGATGGAGAACTATGGGTAGGTAATCCTGCTAGATTCGTAAGGAAAATCTAATTTTCGAGTTTCATTATTCTATAGGACGATTTTTTTTAGAGTAATACGATTTACTTACTCGTCATAAATATAAAAACCATATTCCAGCTTGTCTGAAATATGGTTTTTTGTATCTTTTAGATGGATAATCTTTGTGGAGATATAGAATACCCCAATTATTAGCTAAAATCACTCATTTAATATCTACTCGGTAGACTAATTTTAGAAAGGTATTTATTTCATTTCAAGGTAAGTTTCTAAAAGCTTGATGGTGTCAGGAACATTCATAAAACCTTTGTATTTCCATATTAAGTCGCCATCTTTATAGAGGTGTAAAATGGGGACACTTTTGATTCCAAAGGCCTCTACAAGCTCTTGGTTTTTATCAACATCAATTTTTATAATTTTAAGCTCTTCTCCAAAGTGATTTGCGACTTCTTGAAGTATTGTGTCAAGCATTTTACACGGTTCACACCAAGTAGCATAGTAATCAATTAATAAGAATGAGTGTTTTTCAACGAGTTCTTTAAGCATTTCCATTTATAGGTAGTTTTTAGGCACAAAAATAGGGAATTCGAAATGAATCGAATCCCCTAAATATTACAAAAACTTATTTACTTATTAAAATTTCAACTAATTAATCTCTATACCTATACCTCTTAATTTTTGCACTTTTACCTCTTCTAATCTCAAGTTCTTGAACTTGATTTTTTGCTGGTTTATCCAGTTATAAAGTTTTAAATTTTCTTTATAAGATGGCAACCTTCTATTTTTATTGATAAATGACTGAAGCGTATCAAAATTTTGCTCCCAGATATAGTCATTACCATTCCAAATAAATCCTAAATTATTTAACTTCTCTACTTTGTCTTCAGAGAGTGTTAATTTTATTCTACGTTGTTTCTGTACCCATCTTCCAAAGATTGGATCTTTTTCAAAGTTCACAGGAACATTTGTATCACCATGTTGGTCCTTGTAAGTAATCAATTTTTCATAGTTGTCTTCCCAAGAATTCTTTCTAGGATCCCAAACAAACTGAATAGTATCTAGTAAATCCAATTGTTCTGGAGTTAATGAATTTTTTATTACACGTTGTCTCACGACCCAAGTACCAAGAGATTTATTTCTCTTGTGTCTTGCAGAGATGTTTGAGTGACCATTCTTTTCGTAGTAACGCTTCAATTGATTGTAGCGGTACATCCATTTTCGTTTAAGTGCTGTACTCATAGTTTAAAAATTTTTATAACAATAAATTAGATTACGAAACAAAACTATGGCTAAGTATCAAACATTCAATATATAATAAGATAATGGTCACTATTATTAAGTTGAAATGTTGAATTTTTTCGATTAGTGATTTTTGATTTATGCGAGTAACTATGTAACAATATCTATTTAGAAAAACAAAAAGGATTAAAAATCATAAAAAGGTTATTCGTATTTCTCGTGAATAGTTCAAATTTGCAACTTATTTCTTCTCGCTTGAACACTAAAGAAAATCAGTATGAATTGGCCAAGAAAAAGCTTTGAACAGATTAAGGAAATCGTATTTCGTAGATTAGGAGAGAACATGAACTACAAGCACTTCCCTGTGATGGGTGTTCCTGGATCTTACCTCGATAAAGAAACATTTTATGACGATGCTCCATTTTTAAAAGAAGCCCCTTTTGTTTCAACCTTAATTGCAAATCCTAATCACATTGGTTGTCATACCTTAGAGGAAAAATCTGAAGTATTTTTTAAGGGTACACAAAGGTTAGAAAGAGAGTTGATATCTTTAGTTTCTGAAGAAATTTTCCGAGCAGAACCTAAAAGTATCGATGGTTATGTAGCACCAGGAGGAACAGAGGCGAATATTCAAGCAATGTGGTGTTATAGAAATTATTACCAAAAAGAATTTGGAGCAAATCCTCAAGAAATCTGTTTGATCTATTCTCAAGATTCTCATTACTCTATGCCAAAAGCTGCAAATTTATTGGCATTAGATCAAGAAATCATCAAAGTAAACCCAGAGTCACGTAAATGGGATTTGGAAGATCTTGCACAAAAAGTTTCTAACAGGAAAACCACTGGTACAAAATATTTTATTGTCATTGCAAACTGTTCAACAACCATGTTTGGTTCAGTTGATGATCTCGATGCAATTTGTGATTTCTTTACAAGGGAAAATCTGACATTCAAACTTCATATAGACGCGGCTTATGGTGGTTTTATTTATCCATTTACAGACGAAGAGAGTCAATATCATTTCAAAAATCCGCATATTACTTCTATGACTATTGATGGACATAAAATGCTTCAAGCTCCTTATGGAACAGGACTTTTCTTAGTTCGTAAAGGTTTTATTCAGTATTGTAAAACAGAAGAAGCAAGTTATGTGCAAGGTAAAGATTATACGATTTGTGGATCTAGATCAGGAGCCAATGCTATTTCCATGTGGATGATTCTTCATTTACACGGATCACAGGGCTGGAAAATGAACATGGAAAAACTTATTCAAAGAAGTGATGATATTTGTAATAGGTTGGAAAAAAGAGGTGTAGAGTTTTTTAGAAACCCTCATATCAACATTATTACCATGAAGGCACAATATATTCCAAAAGAGGTAGCAGAAAAGAATTTTTTGGTTTCAGATAATCACGAAAATCCTAATTGGTATAAAATTGTCGTAATGCCTCATGTGAAAAGAGGAATGATTGATCAGTTTTTTATTGATTTAGATAATTTCAGAAAATAAGATAGATTATACCGATTACTTGCTGAAATCACCCACTTATTTTACTGCGTTCATAACTGGCTTTTAGCAATGTATCGGCATAATACCTATGGGTAAATTAACACCAAAAATGGTATTACTTGTTGAATACTAACCTACTCATAGATATAAACCCCCTTTGAATAGCTTGTCCCGATTTTTCGGGAGGGGAAAGAGGGTTTACTACAACGAAATTTCCCAAAGACTAATACCTACGAAGGCTAAGATTAGTAAGGTATTTAAGCGAGGTTAGCTGTCAAGCTACTAAATAGCTATTAACGCTTGATTAGATTTATCTTCTTATCCTTAAAAGTAATAAAGACTTTAATGGCGGGGCAGGTGAGTACCCACTTTCCCTAATTACATTTATTGATTTTAACTTTTGTTATATTTTATGTGATTTTATTTCTCTTTTGATAGAATTTGGGTTTTGCCTATGTCAATAAAGGTAATAATCTCAATAGCTTGTTCTTCTATATTTATTTGATAGTATAATGTGTTTTGTTTTGTACGACACACTTGAAAAGACCCTTAACTTCTTCTGATTGAGGACAGCTTTCAGGTTGGGCAGAAATTTGGTTGATTTTAGCTTTTAATTTATTCAAAAAATCATTTCGAACTTTTTGATTCCACTCTGTTAAAAGAAATTCCAGAAGAATGGTAAGCTTTTCTTCAGCTGTTTTCGATAAGTACACTTTCACTAACCGATCCTTTTAAGGAACTCATTAAACTCAATTTTGTCACCCTTTTTTAAGTCCGACATGCCTTGTTGAATTTCATTTTGTTCCTCTATGGAAAGTTCATTCCAAAAATCAGCTTTTTCTCTCTTAATAAATTCGGAAATTCTTTGAATCATAGCGGTATTATCAATATCTAATATTGTTTTCAGTAATTCTTTTTTTGATGCTTGAAAATCCATTATCGAAAGTTTATTATACAAATTTACGAAATTTTTAGTTTTTGCTTTATGAGGTCTAATGAGTGAATTAACACCGTAATTGGTATAAAATAGCGGAGAAAATAGTGTTATATACAAAACTCCATTCTCTGGTGATTTGAATTACCATTTTTAGTGAAAATTTCCATGAATTTTGCCGATTAAAAGACGTAAGATTATGGACATTATTTTTCAACCTTTCCCATGGTATATAGCGGGGCCATTAATAGCCTTGGTGATGTTTGCTATGCACTATGTAGGAGATGGTATGGGTATTTCGACAAATTTCAAGACTATGTGCTCTATGAGCGGCGCTGGTAAATACTGTAGTTTTTTTGATAGTAATTGGAAAGATCAGGCATGGAATATTACTTTTATTTTAGGAGTTGTTTTTGGAGGATTTTTGAGTGCAAATTTTCTTGAAATTGGAGATATTGAACTAGCAGATTCTTTCAAAGAGGTTTTGGCAGGATGGAATTTGAGCCATGATGGCAACAGTTTATTTCCAAAAGAAATTTTTTCTTGGGATAACTTATTTTCTGGAAACGGTTGGTTTTTCATGCTTCTTGGTCCATTTTTAGTAGGATTTGGAGCACGCTATGCTCAAGGTTGTACCTCTGGTCATGCAATATCAGGCCTAAGTAACCTACAACTTCCTTCGCTTATTGCTGTAATTGGATTTTTTATAGGCGGTTTATTTGTTACTCATATTGTTTTACCTTTAATTTTCTAAATCATGAAAAAACTACTTCCCTTTTTTATTCTTGGAACACTTTTCGGAGTTGTATTATCTAAATCACAAGTAATTTCATGGTTCAGAATTCAAGAAATGTTTCATTTCCAATCTTTTCATATGTATGGAGTCATTGGTTCTGCTGTAGTAACGGGTATTATTTTAATTGCCATTGCCAAAAAGAATTATTGGAAAAATAATCGACAAAAAAATATGTATTTCAGAATTAAAGAAGCTGGACTACGTAAATACATCATCGGAGGAATAATTTTTGGACTTGGATGGTCTATTACAGGAGCTTGCCCAGGTCCTATGTTTGTTTGGCTTGGGAGAGGTGCTTCAGTTTTTGTTCTGATGGTACTCATGGGTGCACTTGGTACATTTGTTTATGGTCTTATTAAGGATAAATTACCACATTAAAAAATTATTGTTAAACACAAAAAAAAGAAGTTAATCGTCATAGATTTAACTTCTTTTTTTATATTTGGGGTAAATCATCTATTCATGAGGAGTATTTTAATCGTATTTTTTGCTTTTTTTCTAGGCTTTTCCTCTTACGCCCAGTCGGATGAGCATCCGCCATTTGGGATAAGAGCTTATCGTTATTTAGGAGGACTACCATCCAAAAACATTTCATTTGGGAGTGCAAAGTCTAGATCCAACCGAAAAGGAAAACCATTTTTGTATATTGATGCCTCTTTTCGTTCTATGTTTCATTTGACTAATGAAAGTTTTCAAACTACGACAACAACAGTTGATATTTTGGACGCTTCAGTATCCAATACACAAACCGCTGATATCGGAATTCCATTGGATTTTATGGAAAATGGTTTAAGATTAAGAGCCCATATTCCATTAAAAGTGTTTACGCTTACGGCTTCGTTTACACAGTTTTTACCTTATTCTGTAAATAACGAACACCATTTAATTACATTGAATGATAATCCTTACCCTTATATGGCTTCTGCAAGTGTAGGGACCTATAGTTATGCGTTAGAAACAAATTATTTCTTTGCATTAGCAAAAAAATTATGGTATCTAAATGTGGGGGTAGAAGGAGTGAATTCAAAGTATGACCTTCTTCCAAATGGAGACGGTGAAATAAAACTACCCAACGGTTCATCAATCAAAGTGCCAGAAATAAACCATGAATTCTCTAGAACTTATGCAAATGTAGGTTTTGGAGTTCATTTTCATAGAGGGTGGTTTAGTGAAGTTCAGTATATGACCACTTCCGTGTTTGATAAAGAACGACCTTCATCGGCAATTTCATTTAGTATCGGTTATCGAATGTTTTTTAAATTTTAAGCCATGACAAAAAGAATATTACTATTATTTATTGCATTCGTTGCATCATGGTCTGCTCAAGCGCAAATCAAAAAATATTACCCAAAAAGCCCTAGAGATGGTTTTTTAAGAACTTGGGAAGTAGGGGTAGGAGGATTTTATTCACAGATAAAGGATAAACAATACTCAAATTCTGCAATGTCTGATTCTTATGGTCTAGATTTGTCTCTTAGGTATAAAATGAATGACTATGCGTTTATTGATGTAGGAGCTTCTATTTCTACAACAGAGAACGATAGAAAAATGCTAGGGAATAACACTTATAGCAATACCTATTTAGGTTTCTTTCCTAACAGTATTTATGACAAAGATTTTAAAGACAAAAATAACAAAGAGACTTATATTGATGATATTACTCAGTTTTATTTTAGTTATAGTTCTACTCAAGTAAGATTTAGTTTTGGACGATATGTAATTGGTTCTCAAAATTCGCGTTTTGCTTTTGCCCCTGTTTGTCCTACCATAGGTGTGATGTTGTATAATGCAAGTTTTAACTATGTATTCGAAACAACAAATGGAGCTCATGATTTTAATCATTCATCAGCCATTTTACAGTTAATGAATAAATCAACATTACAACTTAGACTTAACAGAGTAAATATTTTTGCAGAGGTTCTTTTCTTTGCTTCTATGTCTAGAGAGCAAAGTATTAAATTCCCGATTTTTGAACCATTTTATAAACCACAAATTGCTGGATATTCAGGAATATTTGGTGTAAGATATCATTTGTAAAACAAGAAATTAACAAAGTAAAATGAAAAAAATATTATTAGCCCTAGTTCTTTTATTTAGTATCTCCGAATCTTTCGCTCAAATTGATTTCCGTAGTGGAGGAATTAACGGATATGGAGGCGGAAATTTCTCAAGAGGTGGTTTCTCTTCGGGAAGAGGAGGAGGCGGAGCCTCTGGTGGACAGCTTTTCTTGGTAAGTTTAGGGGTACACTACGATGCCGTAATTGAAAAACCAGGAGCTTTTGCGGAAATAGGATTGGGTAAATATTCTATATTTGCTTCATACGTACCGAACACAATAGAAATTCCGACAGTTGACGGAAAGCTTGAATCAATCGATCAAAACGTGAGAACGATACAGTTAAGATCACGAGCTCCATTTATTACCGATTATACCTATATATTTGCAGGAGCTGGTATGCAGACGGTTACAGCAAAAGTTAATGGTCAGGATATCTCTGCAGACCAAGGAATAGGTGAATTAGGTCCAGGAGTAAGATTCAGATTCGGTAAAATAGGAATTATGGCTGAGGCTGGTTTCCAAGTATATGGAGGTGCATTTTCTATTGATGTAAATGGTGTAGGGAGTACTACAAATACAGATGGAAGCTTTGGGTTTGATTTTAAATCTGCAAGATTCGGAGTAATTTTCATCTTGTAGTAAACATTCGTAAAATATTCTAAACCCATTCATAGTATATTATGAATGGGTTTTTTTAATTTTCAATCATCATGACAGAAACATTATTTACCAATAAAGCCACCGTTTTTGGAGTTTTAGCCATTGTGCTGGCATTTGTATTCTATACCTCTTCTAAAAAAGAAGGGTTTTGGTCAAAATTTTATAAAATAATACCCGCACTTTTGATGTGCTATTTTTTGCCAGCGATTCTCAATACGCTCAATATTATTTCGGCAAAAGACTCTAAGGATATTTACTATATCGCAACAAGGTTTATGCTACCTGCGGCTCTAGTTCTGCTTACATTGAGTATTGACCTTAAAGGTATATTCAACCTAGGTCCTAAAGCCATTATCATGTTTTTGACAGGAACAGCAGGAATTGTTATTGGAGGACCACTAACAATTTTGATAGTTTCTTCTTTTGCCCCAGAATGGGTGGGTGGAGCCGGCCCCGAAGCCGTTTGGCGTGGAATGACAACTGTTGCAGGTTCTTGGATAGGAGGTGGAGCAAACCAAGTAGCAATGAAAGAGGTATTTAATGTGAATGATGCCATGTTTTCAAAAATGATCATCGTTGATGTTTTGGTTGCCAATGTTTGGATGGCATTTCTATTGTTTGGAATAGGTAAAAAAGATAAAATAGACCATTTTTTGAAAGCTGATACCACGGCAATAGAAACTTTAAAAAATAAGATGATAGCTTTTCAGGATTCTATTAGTAAAAATCCGACACTTACTGATTTAATGGTGATTCTAGGAATCGCTTTTGGAATTACTGGTTTTTCTCATTACGGTGCAGATATTCTAGCGCCTTGGATTAGTGAAAATCTTCCCTTTTTAAATAAATTCTCATTAGGTTCAAGTTTTTTCTGGCTCATCGTTTTGGCTACCACAGGTGGAGTGATTTTGTCTTTTACAAGGCTTAGAAACTATGAAGGTGCTGGAGCCTCTAAAATAGGATCGGTATTTATTTATTTTCTAGTTGCTAGTATCGGTATGAAAATGGATATACTTGCGATATTTGATAATCCAGAACTTTTTGTAATTGGTTTGATTTGGATGGCAATACACGTATTATTGCTTTTTGTGGTCGCAAAAATCATCAAAGCACCTTATTTCTTTGTGGCAGTGGGATCAAAGGCGAATATTGGTGGAGCAGCTTCTGCTCCTGTAGTAGCAGGTGCTTTTCATCCTAGTTTAGCCCCTGTAGGAGTTCTTTTAGCCGTATTAGGATATGCATTAGGAACTTATGCCGCCCTTATTTGTGGTCAGTTGATGCAAGTTGTAGCTCCTTAATTGTCAATATAAACTTCTTCTTTATCACGCATTAAGTGTACCTTTGAAACAATGAATGAAATATTCTTAGATAACGAATCTGAACAAGAGGACAGCTTTGAAAAATCGATTAGACCTTTAAGTTTTTCCGATTTTACAGGGCAAGATAAAGTCATAGAAAACCTAAAAGTCTTCACGGAAGCAGCACGGTTACGTGAAGAAGCTCTAGATCATGTATTGCTACATGGACCACCAGGATTAGGAAAAACAACACTTGCCAATATTATTGCCAATGAAATGGGCAGTGAGATAAAAATTACTTCAGGGCCTGTGTTAGAAAAACCTGGAGATCTTGCAGGTTTACTAACGAACCTAAATGAGGGTGATGTTCTTTTTATTGATGAAATTCATCGTTTATCACCTGTGATTGAGGAATATCTATACAGTGCAATGGAGGATTACCGTATTGATATCATGATTGATACGGGGCCTAGTGCTCGAACTGTACAAATAAGCTTGAATAATTTCACCTTAATAGGAGCAACGACAAGAGCAGGCTTATTGACTTCACCGCTCAGAGCTCGTTTTGGAATTAATTGTAGATTACAATATTATGACCAAAATACCCTTGCGAATATTATTAAGAGATCAGCAGGAATTCTGCAAACTCCCATTGAAGAAAGTGCAGCCTTGGAACTTGCTAGACGAAGTAGAGGAACACCAAGAATCGCCAATGCTCTTTTGAGAAGGGTAAGAGATTTTGCAGAAATCAAAGGGAACGGAAAAGTAGATCTTCAAATTACCAAATTTGGACTTCAAGCATTAAAGATTCATGAAAATGGATTGGATGAAATGGATATTCTAATTTTACAAACCATCATTGAGAAATTCAAAGGTGGACCTGTGGGTGTAGGAACAATTGCTACGGCAGTAAGCGAAAAAGTTGAAACCATTGAAGAAGTATATGAACCTTTCTTAATCCAACAAGGTTACCTTATGAGAACACAAAGAGGGCGTGTTTGTACAGAAAAAGCTTATGAAGTTCTAGACCTCAATTTTCACCAAAATAAAGGATTATTTGATCAATAGAACAGAAATATCTTAGATTTTATACTCTTTAAAATCTTTCACGGAAAACTTTTCACCACTCAGTAATCATAATTCACCATTGGGGATATTTATTTTTTGGATACGCTAGATACGAGTGATATTTGCTTCAGTTATTTAATCATAAAACAAAACAACATGAAAGCAATTATTTTATCACTTATGAGTCTTTTAATGATTTCCAATGGTTTTTCACAAAAGACTACCGAAGTAAATTTAACCTTTACCCATGCTCAATCTCAAAAAGGGTATTGGATGGTAGCCATCTACAAAGACGCTAAAACATTCTTAGGAGATGCACCTTTTACCGCAAGAAGAATGGCGGTATCTAAAGGTAATACTATGACCTTTGAGCTTCCTAGAGGAGAATATGCTGTTGCGATGTTTCAAGACATCAACGACAATAAGAACTTGGATAGAAACTCAAAAGGAATTCCAACAGAACCCTATAGTTTCTCTGGAGAAAATATTTTTCCGCTCATGGCAAAACCAACCTTCGAAATGACAAAATTTAAAGTAAAAAGAAGAAAAGTTGCTTTAGATTTAGCAATACAATCGGAATAAACCCATAGAAAGATTTAAAATCTAAACAAAGACCGTTGCAAAGACTTTTTAACTTCATATACTATGATTTTAGAAAATTTTTGCAACGGTTCATTGCACATAAAAAAAGTTCGTTGATGAGTATATAGATCTGAAAAATCAGAAAAATACGAATCAAAATCTTCTTAAAATTAAATATCTTTAAACATGGAAAAAAGGTTTTATTTTATCGCTTTAGTCATTATTGCCATTTTATTTCCGCTCTCATTCGTTGTTTTTAATCCAGGAGGTGCCTCTTGGGAGGGCTTCTTTAATTACCTCCTTTGGAGTATGCAATACACCCTTTTGTTAGGATTTGGGAATGGTTATCTTTCAGATCGTTTGAACAAGAAATTTAGCTGGATGAAACAATTAAAAATGCGAATTTTCACAGGAGTAATTGTCACCATTGGCTATTCTTTTTTAGTTGCTGTATTCATCGCTTGGATCATGTTGGTACTCAGGAGAGGTATGCCTATCGAAGTACTTTGGGGAGATCGAAGTATGTCAGGCTATTTAGAGATTATCAAATGGAGTTTGATTATCTCATTGGTGTTTCATCTTCGTGGATTTATTCTAGCATTTAAAGAACAAATTAAAAAGAATGAAGCACTAAAAATTGCCAAACTAGAAAGTGAGGTTTTAGCGCTTCAAAAACAAATGGATGCCCATTTTTTGTTTAATAGTTTGAGTGTACTCAAAGAGCTGATTTATACTGATAAAGAATTGGCAAATGAATACCTAGATCGATTCGCAGATGTTTATCGATACATTACCCAGAACAATGAGAAAAATTTGGTTAAACTTAAAGATGAGCTAGAATTTGCAGAAAAGTATCTTTTTATGCAAGAAACAAGATTTGAGGAAGCCTTAGACATCCAGATAGAAAGAAAAGCAATTGAAGCTTCTCAAGAAATTTTACCGCTTTCTATTCAAATAGGTATTGAGAATGCTCTAAGACACAATACTTTTTCTATGAAAAATCCACTAAAAATAAGAATCTATTTTCATCAAAATAATATTGTGATCGAGAATAATGTACAGCAGCGCAGTGATTCTTCAGGAACGGGAATCGGTTTAAAAAACCTTAATAAACGTTCGGAGATTATCACAAAAAAATCTATAAAAATCATTCAAGAAAATGGCATCTTCGCCCTGCAAATCCCTTTACTACCATGATCAAATGTATTGTTATTGAAGATGAAAAAAGAACTGCTAATTACTTATGCAAGCTTCTTTTGGATCGTGAGTTAGAAGTGGTAAACATTTTAACTTCCGTTGAAGAATCTTTGTTGTGGCTGGCTCAAAATGAAGCACCAGATCTTATATTTTCAGATATTGAACTTGGAGACGGAAAATCTTTTGATATTTTTAACCAATTGGTAATTGATTCAAAAATCATTTTTGTAACTGCTTATGACCAATATTCCATTGAGGCATTTAAGCATAACAGTATTCATTATTTGCTGAAGCCGATAAAAGGGCAAGATCTTGATCAAGCCATAGAAAAATATCAAAAACTGAGTTCGGTAAATCAAGTACAGAAATTACAAAAAAATTACAAAAATGTATTTCTTATCAAATCGGGACACCAACTAAAGACGATCCGAATTCAAGAAGTTGCTTTTGTATTTTCTGAACTAAAAACAACTTTTATCCGAACCAATAAAGGCGAAAAATATTTTTTAGATCAATCTCTTGAAAACTTTGGAAAAGAACTAAACCCTAGATTGTTTTTCCAGATTAATAGGCAAATGATTATTCATTTTAATGCCATTTCTGAAATGACATATTATTCTAGTACTAAACTAAAAATAGCGCTTAATCCTCCTGTGGATAAAGAGATTTTTGTTTCAAGAGACCGAATAAAACCCTTTAAAGAGTGGTTGAAAAACTATACAGATTAAATGTCTATTTTTGTGTCTAAATATGAAGAGAATGTGGAAATTTTTATTTTTAGTGCTAATTATAAGTTCATGTAGCGGGCAAAATCAAAAAAATGTTGAACCTCAACCTGAGAAAACTATTGCCCAAGAAGAAGCCAAAGCGATCATTGTTGGTGCAGCTCAGTTAGATGATTTGTTTCGCAAAGTAGGAAACAAGAAAATTGTCATTGTGGCAAATCAAACTTCGGCAACTACTGTAGATTTTTTACATTCTAATGGAAGAGATATCGCCTTTATTTATGCACCAGAACATGGTTTTAGAGGAAAACATGATGCAGGAGAAAAAGTAAAAAAAGGTGTAGATTCTCAAACAGGTTTAACCATAAAATCTTTGTACGGAAAAAATAAAAAACCGAAAGCAGAGGATTTAAAAGGAATTGACTTAGTGGTTTTTGATATTCAGGATGTAGGAGCAAGGTTCTATACCTATATTTCCACTTTACACTATGTAATGGAAGCTTGTGCAGAGCAAAATATTCCAGTTTTGGTTTTAGATCGTCCAAATCCAAATGGACACTATATAGATGGACCCATTTTGGAAAAAGAGCATCAGTCTTTTGTGGGAATGCATCCTGTGCCTGTTGTTCATGGGATGACTATGGCAGAGTACGCACAAATGATTAATGGAGAAAAATGGTTGAAAGATGGAATACAATGTGAATTAGATTTTATCCTTTGTGAAAATTATGATCATCAAGCAGCCTATGTTTTACCCATAAAACCATCACCAAATTTACCCAATCAGCAATCTATTTATCTGTATCCGTCCCTTTGTTTTTTTGAAGGAACCCCAGTGAGTGTGGGAAGAGGAACCGAAATGCCTTTTCAAATTTTTGGTCATCCTGAGTGGAAAGAATCCTTTAGTTTTCAGCCCATGAGTAGAGAAGGAGCAAAATATCCTAAACACGAAAATAAGTTATGTAAGGGATTTGACTTAAGACAAAATGAAAAATTGAATGCCCTAAACTTAGATTGGCTGATTACGGCGTACCAAAAACATGGGAGGAAAGATTTTTTTAAACCATTTTTTCATAAACTGGCTGGAACCAAAATATTATCTCAACAAATTATGGAAGGGAAAACAGCTAGTGAGATAAAAAAGTCTTGGGAAAAAGATTTAAAGACCTATAAAACGAAAAGAAAAAAATATTTGTTATACAATTAGAAACGAAAAAACTATATTTGTATCCTATTAACTTAAAAAGGTGGATTGATTTGTCTGATTGCAACCACGAAAAAAAATGCTAAAGCAGTTTCTTTTCATAGCAAGACACCATATTTAGACTATTACTCTCCCTTTTTGCTAGAAAAACTTATTTATGTCATATTTTTTTACATCAGAATCTGTTTCTGAAGGACATCCAGATAAAATAGCCGATCAAGTATCTGATAGCGTATTAGATGCATTCCTTATTCAAGATTCTGAAGCCAAAGTTGCATGTGAAACTCTTGTAACTACTGGTCTTACAGTATTAGCAGGTGAAGTAAAATCTAATGCTTATGTAGATTTACAACTGCAAGCCAGAAAAACTATTGCCAATATTGGTTATACAAAATCAGAATATCAATTTGATGCAAATTCTTGTGGGATTTTATCATCCATTCACGAACAATCTGCGGATATTAACCGAGGGGTAGATAGAGAAGATGAAGAACAAGGTGCAGGAGACCAGGGAATCATGTTTGGATATGCTACGGATGAAACGGAAAGCTATATGCCTCTTGCTCTTCAGTTGTCTCACATGCTTTTAATTGAGTTGGCAGAGTTGCGTAGAATGGAAAATTCACCAATGCCATACCTTAGACCCGATGCAAAGTCTCAGGTAACTATTCAATATTCAGACGATCATCAGCCAGAAAGAATTGAAGCGATCGTTCTTTCTACTCAGCATGACGACTTTGATGAAGAAAAATCGATGTTGGCAAGAATCAAAGACGATGTTGTGAAAATTTTGATTCCAAGAATAATTTCAAAGCTAGATCAGAAAAATGCAGACCTTTTTGGATCAGATATTCAGTATCATGTGAACCCAACTGGTAAATTTGTAATTGGTGGTCCTCATGGAGATGCTGGACTAACTGGTAGAAAAATTATTGTAGATACCTATGGGGGTAGAGGTGCTCATGGTGGAGGAGCCTTTTCTGGGAAAGATCCATCTAAGGTGGATAGATCAGCTGCTTATGCAGCAAGACATATTGCAAAAAATGCTGTAGCAGCAGGTTTGGCAGAGAAAATTTTGATCCAAGTATCTTATGCTATTGGTGTTGCAGAGCCAACAGGAGTTTTTGTAGATACTTATGGTACTGCAAAATTGAATCTTTCTGATGGAGAAATTGCTTCGAAATTGCAAAAAATATTCGATTTAAAACCAGCAGGAATTATTGATCGACTGAAACTAAAAAATCCAATTTATGGAGAGACGGCTAAATACGGTCATTTCGGAAGAGAACCTTTTGAAAAAGAAGTAAGTATTGAAGTTTCACCAAATACTTTTGAAACCAAAAAAGCAAGTTTCTTTACATGGGAGAAATTAGACTTTGTAGAGGCGATTCAATCAGAATTTGGGATTTAATAGCATTCCAACTACACAATAGACGAAACCGTTTTCTGAAGTATCAGAAAGCGGTTTTTTTGTGCCAAACAGGTTTCATGAAAAGAAATATTCTAAATTCTTTTTGGCAATATGTATTACAAGCTTTGAGCTTTAAATCGTATTTTGGTATCAATTTTGAAAAACTCCATTTTTAAAACAAATGATTTATTATGAAAAAAGCACTTTTATTTACTTTTTTGATGGTCTTTGTGGGACTTAATGTTTTTGCTCAAAGCAATCAAATAACAGTTATTTCGGGTACGCAAGCCAAATTTAAAATGATTCTTAATGACCGAATCGTAAATCCGCAAGCTCATTCATCAATGACCGTGAAAGGGATTAAAACTAAAAATAATCACCTGACTTTATTGTTTAAGAAAAGACAATATCCAAACCTTGATGAAGTACTGGATTTGCCAAGTAAAGGAAAACACTACTTATTTCTATTAAAAGAAAAACAAGGAAAAATGAAACTTGTTTTGATGGCTGAAGGAAAAATAGGAAACTTTAGAACGCCTAATCAAGGGAAAACTTATGATTGGTATGATGAAAAAGAAGTAGAAAATGGTGGCGATTTTGTAACCAATAACAATTCTAATGTCAACAACAACAATATCAATATCAATGTAAATGTGATCAATGAAAATAAGCAGGTGGATAAAAAGCCAAAAGCAGATCACTTTGTTATGGAAGGATATCATGGAGCAATAGGATGCCCTTGGCCAATGACAGAAGGAAAATTTAGAGATATTAAAAGAACGATAAGAAGTAAGACATTTGAAAGTAGTAAAATGACTATTGCCAAGCAAATCTTGGAGAAAAACTGTCTGTTTTCAAATCAGGTTTTATCACTTACTAAGTTATTTACCTATGAGTCAACGAAGCTAGAATTTGCAAAATTCGCTTATGATTACACCTATGATCAAGATAACTACTACAAAATCAACAATGCTTTTACTTATGAATCAAGTATTGATGAGTTGAATGAGTATATCAAAGATTAATGACATATTGATTTAGAAAAAAAATAGGCTATCCAAATATGAAATGGGTAGCCTATTTTATTTATGATTACTTTAGAATCGGAAAAGCATCTCCATTTTTCAAATCTTCCAGCTTTAGTTCAGACAATTTCTTTTTTAATTTTTCACTAAAAGGAACATAAATATGATGTAGCGGGCAAGGATTCTCTAAATTACATTGATCAAAGTTTAACACACAATTTTTTGCAAAATCATCTCCTTCGAAAAAATAAATAAGTCGCATGACAGGAGTATTTCTATTTTCTCTAGTTAAATAAAATCCACCCCTTGGGCCTTTGGCAGAGCTAACGAAATCATTCTTTACGAGCTTTTGCATGATTTTACCCAAATATGCATTGGGTACATCAACATTTTCTGATAGTTTTTGTAATCCTATTTTACCTACCTCTTCATTTTTGGAGAGAAAAGAAATGGCTCTAAGCGAATATTTTAATGAATTTGAAAACATATTTCCTTGTTTTAATAAAAATAGAAGATATTAAGCTCTTTTGTTATGACTTTTGTCATGGATGATTTCATGCAATGATAATATTTTTGAATAAAAAAACATGAGAAATATCCCAACACTCTTATTTATCTTCGCTTCTTTTTTAATGATTTCATGCGGAGGCTCTGATGCACCTAAGAAAGAAAAGAGAAAGATTCCGAAGTCTAAGACCAAGAAAAAAGCTCCAAAGAAAAAATCGGTAACCAAAACAATACCCGCCTCCAAAACGGTGGACATGGTGAGTAAAGGAGTAGGACCTATTAGTTCTTTGAAATTACCTGAAACTGTGGATCAAAAAATGGCAAAAGAAGGAGAGAAAATCTTCGCTAGAATGTGTGCAGCTTGTCACAAAACAGATAAACGCTTTATTGGTCCAATGGTAAAAGATATTACCAAAAGACGCACTCCAGAGTGGATCATGAATATGATTCTGAATCCCAATGAAATGGTACAGAAAGATGATTTGGCAAAAAGATTATTGATGGAATTCAATGGAGCCCCGATGGCAAATCAAAATTTAACTGAAAAACAAGCTCGTGCTGTGCTCGAATATTTCCGAACGCTTTAATGTCTTAACTCATAAAGAAAAAAGATTTTGATTAAGATAAACTGAAAACGAGTGTAAAATTTAGGTGATAAAACATACTTTTGAGAACAATCAGTTTGAAAACATATCGTTTTTTAGTTGAAATTTCAATAATTTTATACCATAGTCGTGGTCTAATGTTTTGATTTTCAAAAATGAAACAAATTGGGAGTCATTTTAAGGAACCACAACTGAGTGTTGAACAAAATGATGATGTACCTATCTAAAACATCCGATTCTTTTTACTAAAATACTGGTAAATAGCAAGGTGATTATTAGCACCATGAAAATAATTCGGATGATGGAATTTTGCATCAGAACAAAAAAACTTACCAGAAAATGAAAATAGAACAACTTTATACAGATTGTTTGGCTGAAGCAGCCTATTATATCGAATCTAATGGAGAAGCGGCAATTATTGATCCATTAAGAGAAACAAAACCATATACAGAGCTTGCAGAAAAAAACGGTGCAAAAATCAAATATATTTTTGAAACACATTTTCATGCTGATTTTGTTTCTGGTCATGTTGATTTGGCAAAGAAAACAGGAGCTGATATCGTTTTTGGACCTACTGCTAGTGCCGAATATGATATTCTAGTAGCTGAAGATAATCAAGAATTTAAAATAGGAAATATAACAATAAAAGTATTGCACACTCCAGGACATACGATGGAGTCTTCGTCATTTTTATTGATAGATGAAAACGGAAATGATCATGCACTGTTTTCTGGAGATACCCTTTTCTTAGGAGATGTAGGAAGACCAGATTTGGCAGTGAAAACAGATCTTTCTCAAGCAGATTTGGCACGTCACCTATATCATTCGCTAAGAACTAAAATAATGCCTTTGGCGGACGAGGTAATTGTTTACCCAGGTCATGGTGCAGGTTCTGCATGCGGAAAAAATCTTTCTGAGGAAACAGTAGATACTCTAGGGAATCAAAAGAAAACAAACTATGCACTTCGTCCAGATATGGGAGAAGGGGAATTTGTAGAGGAAGTATTAACAGGTCTTGTGGCTCCACCACAATATTTCCCAAAGAATGCCGTGATGAACAAAATGGGTTATGAGTCTGTGGACGCAGTAATGGCACGTGGTTTACAAGAATTATCGGCAAATGATGTAGAAAAACTTCAAGCGGAAGGTGCTTTAGTGGTTGATACACGTACTGAGCAAGAATTTGCCGTAGGACATGTTCCAAATTCGTGGTTTATCGGTATTGAAGGAAATTTTGCTCCTTGGGTAGGTGCTTTAATTCCAAATATTGAGCAGAAAATGATCATCATTGCAGATGAAGGTCGTGAAGAAGAAGTTGTAAGAAGACTTGCTCGTGTAGGCTATGATCAAGCACAAGGATTCCTGAAAGGTGGTTTAAAAGCATGGGAAGATGCTGGTAAAACTGTTGGACGCTTTAACGAAGTTGATGCTAAAGAGGTGATTGAAGATTTAGAGAAAATCAATATCTTAGATGTAAGAAAAGAATCTGAATTCTATTCGCAACGTCTTGTTTCAGATCAGATTTTAAATAATCCTTTAGACTTTGTGAACAGTAATTTTGAAAAGGTAGCTAAAGATAAAACATTTCATGTTCACTGTGTGAGTGGTTATCGTTCTATGATTGCTATGTCTATTTACAAATCAAAAGGGTTTGATAACTTGGTAAATATCAAGGGAGGATTTGAAGCACTAATGGAAGCCGAAGCTCCTGTTTCTGAATATGTATGTCCAAGTACTATGTTGTAAAAGAAAATTAAATTATCTGTAACGATAATAAATAGTATAAATATAGAGTGCCGAGTATTTACTAGATGTAGATACTCGGTTTTTTTATTTTTACTCAATAATTATAACAAGTAATACCATATACGTTGTTATTTTACTCATAGGTATAATGCTGATGCATTGCTAAAAGCCAGTTATGAACGCAGTGAAATAAGTGGGTAATTTTAGCAAGTAATCGGTATAATTATTAGAATCTAACTTAGATTAATTTGGGGACTTCGAATCATTTTTTTATATTTGTTGTCACAAATAAAACACAAACTTGCGCTTATGGAATTGTTTAAGGAACTCAAAATGAGTAAGGATTTTACTGATATAAACGAAAAAACGATTGTCAATATTTTTTATACCGCCAAAGTTTTGGAAAAAAGAACCCTTTTAATCCTTAAGCCTTATCAGATTAATAATCAGCATTATAATGTTTTGAGAATTCTCAGAGGGCGTTACCCAAAATCAGCAACACCTTCTGATATCAGAGAAGTATTGATTGATAAAACTTCTGATCTTACAAGATTGTTAGATAAGATGGTAAACTTGGAAATTGTCGAAAGAGAAAATAACCTTGAAAATCGTCGGAAAGTAGATCTAACCATCACTCAAAAAGGTCTGGATTTATTAGACAAAATTCAACAGCCTTTAGATGAACTTCACGGACTAGAGTCTAATGTCTGTTCAAAAGCGCTCGGTCATCTTAACGAAGCACTTGATGCCATAAGAGCCAATATTTAATGTGAGAAATGATGTAATTCCGTTAATTTTATAAAAAATTAATTCGCTACAACTTTTGATAACTGTCTATTTATCTGCTTGATAATGCTTGTGATTAACTTTGAAAAGTAGAATCTCAAAAAAATTATAGCAATGAAAAAGACATTCTCTTTTCTATTAGTTAGTATGAGTACTTTATTGTTCCATGCCTGCGATACAAACGATTCAGTGTCTCATCAACTTATTGGTACCTGGAAAATGGATAGAATTTATCATTTAGAATCTGAAATTCCTCTAAGTAATTGTGTCAAGAAATCTAAGATTACTTTTTATGAAAATGGAAATCTAACCTATAATTCTTTCAAAACCGAAAATGGCAATTGTTTGGGACAGAATAATTCTGGAAAATGGATTCTCGATGATCAGGAAAGTATTCTTTCCTTATCTTATAACTCACTTCAAGATTCCATGATACCTAATAAACATGGACTAATGATAGCAGAGGAGCAATTGGAACTCTGGCAAACACATTTAGGAGATTCTATTCATTATACGTATAAAAGAGTGGAGTAGCAGCTGCCAATTCGTTCTAAAATTCCCGAATAAAACATTTTAATTATTGTTATTATTTAATCGTTTCTTTAATCCTTTAATCTTGCAATGATTAAGCTGAGGAGTGTTGCTATCTATTAGATCTATTTTATTAGAAATCTGTGATTGTTTTTTTGGGGGAAATATATTGAATTGAAATATTGTTGTAGATTTACGGTACTCAACTAAAATTATATAATATGAAGAAATTATTTTTTACTACATCACTGATGTTATTATTCAGCCTTGTTTCCTGTAATAAGGATCTTTCTGAAGAAATTGTAGATACTTGGTATTTGAGAACAATTTCAGTTAACACTATTAGTATAGAAGTTAATGATTGTATGAAAAAATCGAGCTGGACTTTTAAAGAAGGTGGTAGTTTGGAGGCAATCAACTATGATGGAGAATCAAATGATAAGGATTGCGATAGTTCTAAAGAATTTGGAACTTGGAAAATGAATGATGACGAAACTAAATTAACTATCGATGATGGTGATGGACCTGAGCTATTAGATTTCAGTATCGAAAAAGACGAACTTGAAATAACTGGAAGTATTGAAGGAGAAAAAGTGAGTATGACTTTTGAAAGATAATTCTGGATTTTGAGTTTGGCAAAATATTGCTAAAAATCAATTATTTATACAACAAAAAAAGTCAGCAAAATTGCTGACTTTTTTTTATTTGAATACAAATAGAACCTTATCCAAGAGCTTCTGCTCCACCAACAATCTCAAGGATTTCGTTGGTAATTGCAGCTTGACGCTGACGGTTATATTGTAGTTTAAGGTCATCTCGAAGAGCTGTAGCGTTGTCAGTTGCTTTGTGCATAGCTGTCATACGTGCTCCATGCTCAGAGGCATGAGAATCTAATAGTGCTTTAAAAACTTGCATTTTTAGAGACTTAGGAATCAAATCGGTAATGATTTCTTCTTTAGAAGGCTCATAACCATAATCTACAGCGCTTGTTTCATCACTTTCGATGGGTTTTACGGGTAAGAATTGTTCGAAAATAACATCTTGTCTTCCTGCATTGTAGAATTTACTATAGATAATATCTACACGATCAAATTCTTCGTTTACAAATGCATCCATTACTTTTTGAGAATACGCTGCTGAAGCGTCAAAAGTAAGGTTATCGAATATACTGATGTTTGAATCAAAAAGATTCATTTCTCTTCTTTCGGCGAATTCTACCACTTTTTTACCAATAGGCAAAACACTTACATCTGCATTCGGATACTCCTCTTTGCGAGCACGTGTTAATTCTTTTGTGATACGTGTGTTAAATGCTCCACACAGACCACGATTTGAAGAAACTACGATCAACAATACTTTTTTAATATCTCTTTTTTCAGAGTATTTTCCGTCTGCTGAACTCCCTAAAGAAGCACTCAAATTTTCGAGTAATTCTTTTAGTTTATCGGCATAAGGTCGCATTTGTGTGATAGCATCTTGGGCACGTTTCAATTTTGCAGCCGATACCATTTTCATGGCAGAGGTAATCTGCATTGTTGATTGTACGGATCCTATTCGGGTTCTTAGTTCTTTTAAATTTGCCATAGTATTTTTTGAGTTTTATGGTCTCAAAACCAGCAAAACTTCCCAAATAGATCTTTTGGGAAGTCCTACTGAAATATTATTAAGCTTTGTACTTAGCGGTCAATTCTGCTGCTGCTGAAGATAATACATCCAATAAATCATCGTTGTATTTTCCAGCTTTTAATGCTTGAAGGGTATCTCCATGCTTGTTTCTCATGTACTCTAGGTACTCAGCTTCAAATTCTTTTACCTTATTTACTGGTACATCTCTAAGCATATCTTTTGTTCCAAGATAGATAATTGCAATTTGCTCTTCTACAGGAAGTGGAGCATTTTGCGGTTGCTTCAAGATTTCTACGTTTCTCTTACCTTTTTCGATAACTTTTAGCGTAGCAGCATCAAGATCAGATCCAAATTTTGCGAAAGCCTCAAGCTCACGGAACTGTGCTTGGTCAAGCTTTAATGTTCCTGATACTTTCTTCATTGGTTTAATCTGTGCAGAACCTCCTACACGAGATACCGAGATACCAACGTTAATCGCTGGACGAACACCAGAGTTGAATAAATCAGATTCTAAGAAAATCTGTCCATCGGTAATTGAAATTACGTTTGTAGGAATATAAGCGGAAACGTCTCCAGCTTGTGTTTCGATAATTGGAAGTGCTGTTAGCGATCCTCCTCCTTTTACGTGTCCTTTCAAAGATTCTGGAAGGTCGTTCATTTGTGCAGCAATTTCGTCTGAATCATTCAATTTTGCAGCACGCTCAAGAAGTCTTGAGTGAAGGAAGAATACATCTCCTGGATAAGCCTCACGACCTGGTGGACGACGAAGTAGCAAAGATACCTCACGGTAAGCTACGGCTTGTTTAGATAGATCATCATAAACGATTAATCCTGGACGTCCTGTATCACGGAAATATTCACCGATAGCAACTCCTGCAAATGGAGCGTAGAATTGCATTGGTGCAGGGTCAGATGCATTTGCGGCAACAACAACTGTATAAGCCATTGCTCCAGCATCTTCAAGTGTTTTAACAATATTGGCTACTGTAGAAGCCTTTTGTCCGATAGCTACATAGATACAGAAAACTGTTTCTCCTCTATCGTAAAATTCTTTTTGATTGATGATGGTATCAATTGCAACAGTAGTTTTCCCTGTCTGACGGTCACCGATGATCAGTTCACGCTGTCCACGTCCGATAGGAATCATTGAGTCAATTGACTTAATCCCTGTTTGCATTGGTTCATCTACTGGTTGACGGTAGATAACTCCAGGTGCTGTTCTTTCTAAAGGCATTTCGAAAGTTTCACCTTGGATAGGTCCTTTACCATCAATTGGGTTACCAAGTGTATCTACTACACGTCCTACTAATCCTTCACCTGCTTGTACAGAGGCGATCGTATTTGTACGTTTGGCAACGTCTCCTTCTTTTACTTCTTTTGAAGATCCTAGAAGTACAACCCCTACGTTGTCTTCTTCCAAGTTTAGGGTGATACCTTGTAATCCTGATTCGAATTCGATCAGCTCACCATATTGCACATTAGATAATCCATACAAACGCGCAATACCGTCTCCCACGTTTAGTACAGTACCTACTTCTTCTAATTCAGCTTGGCTCTTTGTTCCGGCCAATTGCTCTCTGAGGATGGCAGATACTTCTGCCGGGTTCAACTTAGACATATTACAACTCTTTAACTAAGGGTTTTTAATTCAAATTCTCTTTTTAGTGATGATAACTGGTTTGCCAAACTATTGTTAATTCTTTGGTCTCCAATTTGAAGGATGTATCCTCCAATGATGTCTTCATCAACTTTTTCTTCTAGTGCTACTGTTCCGTCCACTTGGCTATTAACTAATTTAGTTATTTGTGAGCGTGTTGCTTCATCAAGTGGAAAAGCAGTGGTAACCGTAGCCGTTACCATATTTTTTGATTCTTTGTAAAGCTCAATATAGCTAGTTGCTAAAGCTCTCAAAATATCTTCTCTTTTGTTTTCAGATAGTAGCTTGATCATAGAAACAGTAGTTTCATGACTTTCTTGAGCAAATATCTGGTTTAATATTGCTTGCTTTTTATCCGAAGGGATGATTGGGCTTTTAAGTACATCATCCAATTCTTTATTCTCTTGGAGCGTACTTAAAATAGCTTGCATATCCTCTAATACCTTTTCGTCACAATTTTGTTTTTGTGCCAAAGATAGAAGGGCATCTGCGTAGCGTGATCCTATTCTTTGATTTTGCATCTTGGTACTAGTTCAGGTTAACTTCTTTGATCAAGTTATCTACCAAAGCCTTTTGCTTGTCTTGGTCAGACAATTCATTTCTAAGGACTTTTTCAGCAATTTCGATAGAAACTTTTGCAATTTCACTTTTCATTTCGGCAATGGCAGCATTCTTTTCAGCAATAATAGCATCTTGAGTTTGCTTCATCATTTTTTCTGCTTCTGAAGATGCCGCTTCCTTAGCGTCAGCAATCATGCTTTCTTTCATTTCACGAGCTTCTTTTAAGATCGCATCTCTCTCAGCTCTTGCTTCTGTCAAAATCTTTTCATTATTTGCAGAAATATTTGCCATTTCTTCTTTGGCTTTTTCAGCTGCGTCAAGGGCGTTTTTAATTCCTTCTTCACGCTCTGTAAGTGCATTCATGATTGGCTTCCATGCATATTTTGCCATTAGAAGAATCAAAATGATAAGGATAATGGCTTGCCACATGAACAAACCAAATGAAAAATCGTTAATTAACTTTTCCATTATATTGTTTTAAGAATAATTTGTTTTCTTTTTTTGTTTTAAAACCTACTCTGCTGGCAATCCCAACAGAGTATGGTTTTGTTTGTTTAGGAATTATTTTCCTAGGATCAAGGCACCAAATGCCAATCCTTCCAATAGGGCTCCGATGATAATCATCGCAGTCTGGATTTTACCAGCAGCTTCTGGTTGACGTGCAATAGCTTCCATTGCTGATCCACCGATTTTACCTAATCCTAATCCTCCTCCGATTACGATTAATCCTGCTCCAATTAGATTGTACATAACTTAATGATTTATGAAATTAAACAAAAAAAAACAATTTTAGTGATGATCATGATCTTGCACCGCCATACCGATAAACAATGCCGAAAGCATCGTAAAGATAAAGGCTTGTAAGAATGCAACCAACAACTCAATTAAGGAAATAAACAAAGCAAGTGCAATACCTGTAATTGTTCCTCCTACGGCTGAGTTCATAACGTAAACTAAGGCAATCAAACTCATTACTACAAAGTGACCTGCCGTAATATTGGCAAATAAACGAATAGTAAGCGAGAATGGCTTAGTAAACATCCCTAAGATTTCGATGGGCATCAAAATGATTTTCATTGGTACAGGTACTCCTGGCATCCAAAAGATGTGACCCCAGTAATCTTTGTTTGCAGTAAACTGCGTAATAAAGAATGTAAACAATGCCAAACAAAGTGTAATGGCAATATTTCCTGTAACATTAAAACCAAGTGGTGTAAGTCCCAAAAGATTCAAAATCCAGATAAAGAAGAATACCGATAAAAGGTATCCCATATATTTTCTATACTTGTGTTTTCCGATATTTGGTACGGCTATTTCATCTCTTACATAGAGTACTAGCGGCTCTAGTACACGACCAATACCCGTAGGGATTTGACCTTTTTTATAAGATTTTGCCAATGATCCAAACATCCACAACATTAAGATGAGTGTTAATAACATTCCCATTACGTTTTTAGTAATAGACATATCCAATGGTTTTGGATTTGTAGCATGTCCATGATCATCCATAGTAATGGTTCCTGCAGCATCTGTCTTGTAGATTTTTCCGTGGAAAATTTTGTAGTAATTTCCATTGCTTTCCGCAACAGATTCTCCATGGTGGAATTTAGACGATGAAAAAACATGTAGTCCCTCATCAATCAATATGATAGGAAGTGGGAAACCAATGTGTGTTCCAGATTCAGCATCAGAAAACAAATGAAAATCATAAGAATCCTGAAGGTGATGTCTTTTGTAAGCATCAATTGCATCAGCTTTTTCTTTAGACCCTCTAGGAGCTAATAGCCCTTGTCCTTCCTTTGCCGGTCCTCCTGCTAGTAATACCATTGGTATCATAAACAAGAAGCTCAAGATAAATACCTGTAAGGTGTTTTTGTTCATCATAACTTTAAAAGCGAACTAGTAAGTTTCTTTAAAATTTGCTGCAAATGTAGTTGAATAATTCCAATTCGACAATCATATCTATAATTTATTTTTGCTTATTGTGAATCTCATATCCATGCTCGGGATGTTTATCGTTGAATCTTTTTTATTTCAGTGTTTTAGTTTTTAAAAAATTGATTAAATACTTTTATTCGAATTTGAAATAATGTTAGAATATGTGATCGTAATCAATTTCTAACCCTAGTTATACCGAGTATTTGTTATAACTGATTTGTATCAATATCTGCTAGGGTTCTATATTGTCTTTGTATGGTGATCTTGGTAAAAGTTTATAGGTACTAAATGCTGTGCTTTTGATTACCCGATTTACAAGTCATTTCCCCTTCTTTCGTTTATCTCCACCCAGGGAAATGCTCAATGGAATAGGTGTCTGGTTTTCCTACTATTTCTATGACATCTATTTGCAATTCATTTTGGAATTGATGTTTTTCTAGAAATTTTTCTCCCGCAAAACAGATCATGTCCAGCTGTTTGTTGGATACAAATGAAGCAGGGCGACCAAAATTATTGTTCCATCGGCTTTTGACTTCTACTAAAACAATTCGCCCTTCAAAATAGGCGATCATATCTACCTCTGCTTTTAGAAAACGCCAGTTGCGGTAAAGAATTACATAGCCTTTTTTCATCAAAAAATGATGTGCCATGCGTTCTCCCCATCTGCCGTATTCTAATTTATCCATTGTAGTTTATCAATTTTAGAAAGTCTTCTTCCGAAAGCATTTTTATTTCCAGTTTTTCGGCTTTTTCTTTTTTGGAAGGTCCCATATTTTCTCCCACAACTACTAGGTCGGTGTTTTTTGAGATAGAAGAAGTGTTGGTAGCACCCATTTGCTCAATAAGTGCTTTTAAGTCATTTCTTTTGATTTCCTGAAACTTACCAGAAACCACTATTTTTAATCCCATAATAGGGCTTGAACCTTCAAAAACTTCTTCCTCTTCTTTCTCCAAATGAAGCCCTAATGCTCTTAGTGTTTCAATTTCTTGAAGATGCTCTTCCTTTGAAAACCAATCGACCACACTGTCTGCTATAGCTTCGCCTATTTCATGAATATTGATAATTTCTTCTTTATTGGCTTTTGCCAAGTTATCGATGTTTTTAAAATGCTTTGCCAAGGTTTTGGCTACCGTTTCGCCCACATGACGAATCCCTAAAGCAAAAAGGACTTTCTCAAAAGGTTTTTCTTTAGATTTTTCGGCTCCTTCTATCAGTTTATCAACGGATTTTTCTTGGAGAGAAACCTTGCTTCTGTCAGCAATTCTCCCAAAAGATTTTTCAAGTATTTTGGCTTTCTGTGGATGTTTTTTTATGAAATATTCTCCATATTCATCTAAGTAAAGATAGCTAGGGATTTCTGTCATATCTGGCGGAAACAGTTCATCAGAAAACAGAATAGAAACAAAATCATTTAAAGATAAATAGTTTTTTAAGGAGGATTTTATCGAAACATTTATTTTCTGTAAATCAATATCTATTTTCTTCTTTTTATCCTCTGAAATTGGCATCAATTTTAGATCTTCAGACAAAGTTTCCCATTTGGTTTGGGTTAGATCCAATTCTTTCCAATCTTTAGAAGATAGATTTCCAATTTCTAAGGCATAAAGTGCTCGTTCTAGTGGAATCTGTAGCTGACCTTCAAAAGAAAAACCACTATCTTCTTTGGTAAGATAACGAGTCATTCCTATAAGATCTTCTCGATGATTTTTGAGTTTGAAAAAATCTGAAAAACTTTTGAGAAATTCGTTTTCGAATAACATTTTGATTCTTTCTGTCCCAAAACCATCCATATCCATGGCTTTGCGGGCAACAAAGTGCTCAAACATTCCAATAATTTGAGGCGTACAATGTTCTTTATTTGGGCAAAAATGTTGTGCTTCTCCTTCGTTCTGTATCAAGTGCATTTCACAGCTCGGGCATTGTTGAATATATTCTATTTTTTGAGCTTCTTCGTTTCTTTTTTCGGTGATTACGCCGGTTATTTTTGGGATAATTTCACCCCCTTTTTCTATCCAAACAAAATCTTTTTCGTGCAGATCTAGTTCATCAATAATTTGTGCATTATGCAAGCTGGCTCTTTTGACCACCGTTCCTGCTACCCACACAGGTTCTAGTTTTGCCACAGGAGTAATAGCTCCTGTTCTTCCCACTTGGTAAGACACAGAAATAAGCTGGGTAGATTGTCTTTCTGCTGGGAATTTATAGGCAATTGCCCATTTCGGACTTTTGGAAGTAAAGCCCAGTTCTTTTTGGTCTTGGTAATTGTTTACTTTTATGACAATTCCATCGATCTCAAAATTGAGATTTGCTTTTTCCTCTTTCCAGTATTGGATAAAATTCCAAACTTCTTCAATATTCTCACAAGTCTCATGGTATTTAGGGACTTTAAAGCCTGCTTTTTGGGCTAAATCCAAACCTTCTTGGTGGGTGTTTGCCCATTCTTCATCTGTATTTACAAAGTAAAGAAAACAGTCTAAAGGTCTTTTGGCAACTTCTTGGCTGTCTTGCATTTTTATAGAACCCGAAGCCGTATTTCTTGGATTTGCAAAAGGAGGGAAGCCTGCTTTTTTTCGACTTTCATTTAAAGCGTGAAACCCATCGAGTAACATAATGACTTCTCCACGAATTTCAAATCTTTTGGGAAGTTCTTTGGGATTTTGGAGCACCATAGGAATAGAAGAAATCGTACGAATATTATCGGTTATTTCATCTCCTTGAACTCCGTCTCCTCTAGTGGTTGCGGCAATAAGCTCTCCATTTTCGTAGAGCAAACTTACTGCTGCACCATCATATTTTAGCTCGCAAACATATTCTATAGCGTCTCTACCTGTTCCTTTTTTGATTCTTTGATCAAATTCCAATAATTCTTCTTTGTTGTAAGTGTTGGAAAGGGAAAGCATAGGGTAGAGATGCTTTCTATTGGCAAAATCTTTTGAGATAGAACCTCCCACACGTTTTGTTGGAGAATTTGTTGAAGCCCATTCCGGATATTTTTCTTCCAGTTTTTGAAGTTCTTCCAAAAGTTTATCAAACTCATAGTCTGAAATAATCGGTTGATCTTCTATATAATATCGGTGATTATGTGCTCTAAGCTCTTTTGTGAGTTGTTCTATTCTATCCTTAGGATTTTGCATAGTTATTTATAAAATATTAAATGTTTGCTCTTTTATTTTTTCGAGTTCATCTTTCATTTGGATGACAATTTTTTGCAATTCTGCGTGGTTTGCCTTTGAACCTAAAGTATTGACTTCTCTTCCTATTTCTTGACAAACAAACGCTAGTTTTTTCCCTTTAAGAGGATTATCTGTATTGGCAACTTGTAAGAAGAGTTCACAGTTAGCTTTGAGGCGTACTTTTTCTTCGGAAATATCAAATTTTTCGATATAAAAAATCAATTCTTGCTCAAATCGATCTTTATCCACTTTTACAGAATCGATATGTTTGTCCAAATTTGATAATATACGTTCTCTAATCGTTTGAATCCTTTCTTCTTCAAAAGGTGCTACTTCTTGGAGTAAATTTTGAATATTTTCTATGTATCCAAAAAGTTCTTTTTGGGTTTTTTCTCCTTCTTGAGTTCTGTATTGGTTCAGTTCTGAAGCGGCTTCTTGAATAAGCTTTTGTACAAGATTTACTTCCTCTTTGGGGATTTCTTCTTTGGATTGAACCAAGGCTTCTGGTAATCTCATGGCAATAGCAAGATAATCTTCTGAAGCTTCAAGATTTTTGAGTTGTTCAATATAGTTTGACACCACTGCCATATTTATTTTTGAAGCCAGTTCACCACCTTGTTGCTCAACCGAAATAGAAAGTTCCATTTTTCCACGATGCAATTTTTTGGAAATAGCATTTCTAAAATCGAGTTCAAAGCTTTTATAAAAACCAGGGATTCTTGCGTAAATGTCCGATTGTTTACTGTTTAAAGATTTTAATTCTACAAGAATTTTCTTGTTTTTAAACGTACCTTGGGCTTTTCCGTAGCCCGTCATTGATTGCAACATAGATTCAGTTTTGTTCAGAATGCTAAGTTATTATATTTTGGGTATAAGAGGTTTTTTATTACCTCAAAACCTTCTTTGCCCAATAAGTACTCAATAAGGTTACGAAGACCACTATAGAAATAGAGCTAATGGGCATGAGTATCGCCGAAACAATAGGAGAGAGTTTTCCTGCTATGGCAAATGCTAATCCAACAATATTATAGGCAAATGAAAATACAAAACTTGCGTAGATAATTTTTTTCGAAATTCTGCTGAGCCTCATAAATTGGGTGAATTTCTGAAATTTTTCGGCATCCAAAATGGCATCGCAAGCAGGGGAGAAACTGTTGATGTTCTCAGAAATGCTCATCCCAAATTCGCTTTGCTGTAGCCCTCCTGCATCATTGAGTCCATCGCCAATAAAGGCAATTTTTCTTCCTTTTTGTTGTAAACCTTGAATATATTCTAGTTTTTCGTGAGGACTTTGATTAAAATTGAGTTTTACGTGTTTTCCAAGCATCTGATCCAAACGCTCTTTTTCACCTTCATTGTCACCCGAGAGAATATGAAGTCGATAATCCTTCTTTAAGGATTCCATCACTTTTTTCATATCAGCTCTATAATGATTATGAATTTGAAAAAAACCACCAATTTCACCATCAACAGACCAATAAAGTCGGGTTTTATTCTGTTCTCTGCCTAAATCCATTTCTAGGTAAGTAGGTAAGCCCAGTTTATATTCTTTTCCTTGAAAAATAAGTGTTGCACCTTGCTCTGAGGCTTCCACGAAAGAATCTGGACGAATTAATGAAGCTTCGGGAAGAAAATCATAAATCATTCTTCCCACAGGGTGGTTGGATTGTCTGGTAATGGTTTTGAGAACACCCAGTGTATCCTTTTCTATTTCTTCTTGAGAACAACTGATATCTTTTTCATTGGAGATGGTGAGTGTTCCTGTTTTATCAAAAACAATATCGGTAACCTCGCTCATTCTTTCTACAGAGAGCGCATCTTTTACAAAGAGTTTGTTTCTAGAAAACCAAGAAAGAATATTTCCGTGTGTAAACGGAGCTGCCAGTGCTAGTGCACATGGGCAAGCAACTATCAAGACGGCGGCAACTACTTGAAAGGCTCCACCTGGGTCTTTTGGAAACCAAAACATAAAGGCAATGGTGGCAATGAGCAATACTACAAGCGTGAAATATTTACTAATGCGATCTGTAAAACTTTGGATATTCTTTTGCGTATTTTTTTGAAAAATATCATGGCTCCATAGTTTTGTTAAATAACTTTGGTCCACCACATTTTCTACAATGACTTCAATAGAAGCGCCTTTTTGCCTTCCTCCTGCAAATATTTTATCACCTACTTCTACTTGTATTAAAGTAGATTCCCCTGTAACAAAACTATTGTCTATATAGGCTTCACCTTTTGATAAAATACTATCTGCAGGAACTATTTCGTCATTACGAATGAGAAGAAGATCTTTTTCAGTTACCTCTCCCAAGGGAATGTTTTTTTCGATTCCGTCTTTAAATATTTTGGTAACGGCAATGGGGAAATAGGATTTATAATCTCTGTCAAAAGAAAGAAAATGATAGGTTCTGTCTTGAAACATTTTACCCAGCAAAAGAAAAAACACTAAGGCAGTTAGCGAATCAAAATATCCAGTTCCTGTTTGAGAAATTACTTCATACCAACTCCTCAAGAAAATAACGATAAGTCCTAAGGCAATAGGGAAATCTATATTGACATATTTTGAACGAATTCCTTTGTAGGCAGATTCAAAGTATTCCCAACCCGAATAAAACATGACTGGAATGGCAAAAAAACCACTGAGATATTGAAAAAACATTCGCAAATCATTGTGACTAACCCAATTATCTGTTAAGTACTCAGGTAAGGCAAGAAACATAATGTTTCCCCAGAAAAAACCTGCAATTCCTAGTTTGTAGAGCTTTTTCTTTTTGGAATCATCTTTTTTATTATCTTTTGAGTCAAGTGTGATTTTTGGAGCGTATGCAATATGATTGAGGAGATTTACAAGTCTAAATAAGTCAATTTCTTGATGTTTGAACTGAATGTGAACCATTTTTTTAGTAAAATTCACCCTAGACCAACTAATACTCTCATCGAGTTTTTGAAGATTTTCTAAGAGCCAAATACAAGAACTACAATGAATATTGGGAATATAAAACTCTACTTGTGCAAAGTTTTGATCTTTAAACATCAAAAGCGAATTGGCAACTTTTTCTTCTTTTAGGAAAGCAAACTTGGATTGATCTTCTATTTGTGCTTGAAACTTATTTTTATCAGACAAATCATAGAATTCGCACATATCCGATTCATTGAGAATCTTGTAAACAGATACACAACCTGTACAACAAAAGTTCTTTTTATCTTCAACAATGATATCCTCACATGGGCTTCCACAATGATAACATTCTTTTGCTTTCTTTTCCTCCATAATGGGGCAAAGGTAAGTGGAAAAATTAGAACCCGTGCAAAGGAAAATCACAATTAGATTTTAGAGAATGTGAGTTTTAATATCTAAAAAAAAAGCTCCCGAATGATTTTTTTTCGGAAGCTTTTTGGGGTTATTTGCGAGAGATAACCCTATAAGAATAAATTGTGACGTTTGACTTTCAAGCAAATTTAATAAATAACTTAGTTGTTGTCTATTGTTTTTTTGAATTCTTCTTCAAAACTTTCATTCACATGTTTTGCATACCAAAGGTGGAGTTCTTTGTCATAAGGTTGCCCCATTTCTTTATTTCGCTTTACAATTTCGCTAGCTTGAGCAGTTCTTGGTCCCCAATGATTAATTAATTCACCAGTTTCAGAATTCACCCGAATGAGTTTTGGAATAGATCTCCCGCCGTTGGTTAAAAATTGATCCATCAATTCTAGATTTTCATCTCGATAGAGAATTTCTAAATCAATATTCTCATTTTTGTTCGCTATTTTAGCAATCTGTGCTAAAACCTGAGCGGCATCGCCACACCAAGATTCCGTGAGTAGGAGCCACTTTTCAGATTCATTGATGCTTTGCACAGCAGTTGTAATATTTTCTGAAGGTTGGTATCTTTTGTCCCACTTTCTCATTCTTTGGGCATTTATTTTGGTATAGTTAATTAGATTATCTAATTGAAGTTCACCAGATGTTTTCCCTTCTTTCGCTAGAGACTCTTGTTCTTTATAAAACTGCTCATAGCTCATTCCTTTTCCAAAGTGCTTTTTTAAAGTATTCATTTTATTTTTTCTAATTGGTTGTTGTGTCTTTGTGTGTTTATTTTAAAAATACTTACAAAGTTATAGCCTTACATTATTATAGAAAGGATCTTTTGGAGCTAGTAGATAAAAAAAGATCCAGGAAGCGTAATGCTTCTTCCTGAATCTTTTTTAGATTGATTAGGATATATTTTTTAGAAAGTTCTCTATTTTTTAAGCGTAAAATCTATAGAATCATCCATTTCGTGGGTGTAGAAAAAAGCCTCAAAATCGAACACTAATTTTCCTTTGTACTGAATTTTTATCTCTTTGTTTTGTACGGCATTCAAAACAGAACCCAGTATTCCTGTAGATTCCCCATAAATTTTACTTAAGGGAATATTCACACGCATAGGAACTGTAAAATCTTTTTTTGCCTCAACATCAAAAGAGTTGGCAGTATTTACTGTTGCCACTTTTCGGTTATCGATCAATACATCTACTTCTACACGGTCTATTTTTCCTCCAAGATCATTAGGGTTAAAATATTTTGCATCCACTAGAAGTGTAGCGTGTTTTGCGTTTATAGATTCGATTTTAACTTTACCTAGACCTTTATACTCTGGATCTTTATTTACGTCACAAGAAATAATACTTATAATAAGTACTAATGATAAAAGAAGTTTTTTCATTGGGCTTATATTTTTGTGCAAAAGTAATAAAACTAGTTCCAGATTCTTAATTCATTTCCATCAAAGGTATAATTATATCGTTGTAAGTTGAATTCACTCGGTCCATTGAGAACCTCGCCTGTGGTTATTAGAAACTGAGACCCGCAACATTTATCTATGAGCTTAAAGCTATTTTCTTTTTCAAAATCTACAATTTCACAATCATCTAGAGGATTATAAGGGCAAGCTCTATCAAATACTTGAAAACTATTTGTGCCATCTCTATACACCACAAGTCCACGGACACCACCTTCTAGAAATAGGCTTCCACCAATGGCTCCTAGATCAAAATAAGCACCAGAACCAGGGTAAATAGTTAACTGAATATTTTTTTTAGGAAAATTCGGATTGAAATTATTGTCATCGCAAGCAATAATTAAGAGTAAAAAAGGAAGAAGAAAGATTTTTCTGAACATTTTAAAATAATGTTTTTAAGGCTATTAAAACGATCTATAACAAGAATTGTTACCTTAGATTAAGTAAAATTACGTTAAAAAATTGTTAAAAAATGCTTTGAATAATTATTTGATTTGTATAATTTTACCAAGTTGTCAGTAGATATAATTAATTTAAAATACGTTTATGCTGAGAAATCTACTCTTAATTTTTTTAGTTACAGGGCTGTCCTTTAGTGCGTTTGCACAGACCCTGCGAGGTGTGGTTACAGATGCTGCCAGTGGTGAAACATTGATCGGTGCGAACATTGTCGTCAAAAACGGAGAGACTATTGTAAAAGGTGCAGCCACTGATATTGATGGTCGTTATCAAATAAATGGTATTGATGCCGGAACATATAATGTGGAAATTTCATATGTTGGTTATTCTCCAATAAAAAAGGCTGGAGTAATAATTACTCCAACGGGAATTACCAATGTTAATGCAGCTCTCCAAGAAGGAGGTTTGATGGATGAGGTTGAACTAGTCTCTCATGTTGATCCTATAATTAAGGATGAGCAAATCACGACTATTAGTGCTGAGAAAATCAAAGAAGCTCCAATTAGAAACTTGAATGCATTAGCATCTTCAGGTTCTAGTGGTATCGATCAAACAGATAGAAATGGTGGTCTGAATGTAAAAGGAGGTCGAGGTGGCGAAGTTGTTTACTTTGTTGACGGAGTGAAACAGAGAGGATCAAGTTTGAATCTTCCTCAGCAAGCCTTGGATCAGATGAATGTAATTATTGGAGGTGTCCCTGCAGAATATGGAGATGGAGCTTCTGGGATTATTTCAGTTGTTACGAGAGGTCCTTCATCAGTAACAGCAGGTGGTATCGATTTTGAAACCTCACAATTCTTAGACCCTTATGGGTATAATAGATTAGGAGGATATTTTACGACTCCACTTATTTGGAAAGATAAAGATGCTAAAATTCCATTAATTGGAGTTTTTGCGTCTGCGCAATTACTTTATCAAGGAGATTATTCACAATCTAGATATATATACAAAATTAAGGATGAGGTATTAGATAATGCAAGAAAAAATCCGTTAATTATCACGGGGAATCCAAATGCACCAATTGTTAATCCTACATTGAGTTATATAAGATCATCCGATATCGAAAAATTAGATCATTTGGAGGGTGCTACGTCATTAGGATTAACTTCTCAAACCAAATTCGATGTTAAGTTGGGAGAATATTCACGTCTAAAAGTTGGTGGGACCTTTACTTTAAATAACACGGATCAAATGAGTAGAGCCTTGATTTTTGCCAATCCTGATTATGAATATAAGACAAAATCATCTAATCTTAGTGCTTATGCCACTTTTCAACAATTTTTTCAGAATGAATCTGAGGATGGTGAAAAGGCTACTATTCAGGATGCAATGTATACACTTCATGCCGACTATTCGTTAAATAATTTAACACAAGAAAGTCCTAAACATGAAGATAATCTTTTTAGATACGGTTATGCAGGGAAATTTACGCCAAAACAAAGAGATGCTTTTCTTCCATTTAATTACAGGAATAATGAATATACGGTATTTAACAAAATCACAGGAGAAGAAGAAACGGTAAGAATTCAATCTACAAGTGATGAGCCCTTTCCAGACAATAGTACATTTTCTCATGTTATAAGGTTTGCGGGAGCAACTCCAGAGTCATTTTCATTTACGCCTAGCAGTATTAATGAAAATCATGCAAATTTAGCATCACAGTATTTTGGTTTTGCTAATCCTTTAACAACTGGATCAATCAATTCTTTGCCACAAGGAGTAAGAAATGGTACAAGTCCTGCTTCTTTGCTGTCTTTATGGTCTAATGTAGGTATAAACCCAGGGTCTAGATTTAAACAAAAAGTTTCTCAATTTAGATTTACTGGTTCAACATCAGGATCAATCGGGAATCATAACCTAAAGATGGGGTTTGAATTTGAGCAGAGATCATATAAAACTTATAATGTAGGAGCGTCTAATTTATGGAATGTTGCTCGTTTGGTTGAAAACTCTCATTTATCTGGGGCTAATTATAAATATGAATTTAATGGTGAATATAACCAGCAGAATCAAGCAATATTAGATGCGATTCCATTATATGAGGAAAGTCAAATTGTAGGGTACGCCAAAAATGTTCGTGACCGTTTTGGATTAAGTTATGATAAGCCTGTTTACACAGATGCCATGAATCCTGACGATTTGAGTATTGATTTATTTAGTCAAGAACAAATTTACGATCAAGGTTTAGCTTCTGGTTTGGGATATGATTTATATGGAAATGAAATCACAGGTTCACAACCTACTTTCAACGATTTTCTTACGGATTCTCTTGCAGATGGAACATTAACGAGAAAAACTTCAGCATTTGAACCAATTTATATTGCAGGATATATTCAAGACAAATTGACATTCAATGATATGATTTTGAGTGTAGGTATCCGTGTTGATAGATACGATGCAAATCAGCCAGTTCTTAAAGATAAATATACTATTTATGACGCAAGAACTGCTTCAGAAGTTAATTTTGACAAATTTGGAGCGACTCGTCCAAGTGCAATTGGTGATGATTTTGTTGTGTATGTAGATGATGAAGATAATCCAAAATCTATTACAGCCTATCGAGATGGAGATAACTGGTATGATGCCCAGGGTAATAGAGTTACAGATTTGCAGAAAATTGCAGGAGCTTCAGGGTCACCAATACCATATCTTACTGAAGATGCAAAAGAAGGCGGTTTAGTAAAAAACTCTTTTGTAACAGATAAAGCTTTTACTGATTATGAGCCAGAAGTAGTTGTAATGCCAAGAATTGCATTTAACTTCCCAATATCTGATGAAGCTAAGTTTTTTGCAAATTATGACCTCTTGACTCAAAGACCTGGGACAGGGAATGGGATTTTTAATCCTGGTCAAATATTGGATATAGCCCGTAGATCTACAAGTGTTCGTTCAAGTGCAAATCCAGATTTGAAAATGCAAAAAAACACAAATTACGAAGTAGGTTTTAAACAGAAGTTAACAGATATCTCTGCTATTTCATTATCTGCATTTTATCGAGAGCAAAGAGATATGATTCAGATTACACAAGTAACAAATGCTTATCCAATTTCTTATACTCTATTCGATAATCGAGATTTCGGTACTACAAAAGGATTTACTTTAGAGTTTGAAAAAAGAGTAGGTGAAAATGATAATTTAAGTTTAACAGCAAATTATACATTACAGTTTGCTGATGGAACAGGATCAAATTCTGCTACGGCAGCTGGTCTAATACGAGCAGGTATTCCTAATTTACGACAAACATTACCATTAAGTTTTGACACCAGACATACATTAAAAGCTCAAATTAGATATGGCTTCCCATCTGGGGATGCGTATAATGGTCCTGCGAAATTGAAAAATGTTTTGCAAGGAATGTCTATATTTTTATTGGGTAATGTTGCTTCTGGACGTCCATATACATTAGGTGGAATACCATATGCCTCACAAGAAACAGGAGCGGCTACTAGTCCTTCTATAAAAGGTACGGTAAATGGTTCAAGACTACCATTTAGGTACAATATTGATTTATCATTATCCAAAAGATTTACGATTGCTCGTGAGGGAAAGAAAGATATAGGAATGAGAGTTTATGCTGGAGTTCAAAACTTATTAAATACAGAAAATATTTTAAGTGTATTTAGAGCAACAGGTAATTCTAATGATGATGGTTGGTTGAGTTCTCCACAAGGTCAGGATAAAATTAATGCATTGGGAGACCAAGGAAACACTTATGTTGATTTTTATAACACACGCTTAGATAATCCTTACAGATATTCGTCTCCAAGAACAATACGTGTTGGTGTAAGTTTTGAGTTTTAATCGTTAAGCAGAAAAAAATTATGACAAAAAATAGCAAAATACAAAGCTTTTTAGCCATGGCAGGTCTTATTGGTGCTTTTAGTACTACTGCGATAGCGAAAGAGAATATAGGTATTCCTAATGCGAATACTAAATCTAAACCACAAGTGGTCTTAGCAAATAATTGTTTACCATCAACATCTAAGATTGTTATGGAACTCAATAATGTGCGTACAACATTACTCGGTGGTGGAGACTTTTGGTGGGATTTGAATTCTCAACCAAAATATGAAATTCCAAAAAATTCAGGTAAACACTCTGTATTTGCAGGATCTATTTGGATGGGTGGTTTAACACCAGATGGAAACTTGAAAGTTGCCGCCATGACCTATCGTCAAGGTAACCAAAATGACTTTTGGTCAGGTCCTCTTGATGGAAGAAAAGAAATAGAAAATGCTTCGGGGGATTTAGTGTCAAATCCAGATTACGGGCAAACTAATGTGGACATCTGTAATGACTATGATGATCACTTTTCAGTAACCTTAGAAGAGGTTAGCTCTTTTTATAATGACTGTCAAAAGGCTGGTGGAGCTGGAGGTATTGAGATTCCAGAATCCATAAAAAACTGGCCGGGAAACGGTGTAGATGGTGAATTACCATATATTCTTGCTCCTTTTGTGGATTTAGATGACGATGGAATTTATGAATGGCAAGATTGTGAATACCCTGCTTATAAAGAGGTGGATAATGCGAATACAGCCAATATTAGCTGTGATGATGATAATGCGAATCTAATTTTCGGTGACCAAACGATTTTTTGGGTATATAATGACCGAGGAAATATTCACTCCGAATCAGGAACTGAAGCGATTGGTGTAGAAATTCGTGCTCAAGCATTTGCTTATACTACTAATGATGAAATTAATGATATGACTTTCTATAATTTCAGAATTATTAACTATTCTCCTGAAGATTTAGAGCAAACTTATTTTGGTACTTGGGTGGATTCTGATGTCGGTTTTGCTTTTGATGATTATGTTGGATGTGATGTTCAACGTGGATTAGGATATACCTATAATGGTGATGGAAATGATGAAGGAGCTAATGGATATGGACAAAATTCTCCTGCATTAGGTCTGGATTTCTTTAAAGGTCCTAAAGCTGATGTTGGTGATGGAATTGATAATGATAAAGATGGTTGTGTTGACTGTACTTACGGTACTGATGCGGATGGTAATCAAATCGAAATACCAGATTCACTTCCAGAAGGTCGTGAAACAATTATTATGTCTAAGTTTGTATACTATAATAATGACTTCTCTAACTTTGGAAATCCAACAGAGGGTCAACATCATTATAACTACCTTCGAGGACGTTGGAAAAATGGATCTCCATTAACGTATGGAGTTAATGGAACTGAAATTAATGGAGAACCTTGTGATTATATGTTTCCAGAAGATACAGATCCAGCCTTTTCTACTCCGTGGACAGAGCAAACTGCAGGGAATACGCCTGCTGATAGACGTTTCTTAACCTCTGCGGGTCCATTTACTCTGGAGCCAAATGTTGTAAATGATATTACTACTGGTTTAGTTTGGGCACGTGCTAGCTCAGGAGGTCCTTTTGCTTCAGTTGCTAAACTAAAAGCTGCCGATGATAAAGCTCAGGCATTATTTGATAATTGTTTTAAAGTGTTAGATGGTCCAACATCTCCGAATTTAGATATTGTTTCATTGGATCAGGAACTTGTTTTTCAAATTATAGGAGTTGGAAACAATGAAAATGAAAGTTACGAAGATGAGGATGTCACTTTAATTGAAACTGGTGATTTTCCAATTCCAGATAATAAATATCGATTTGAAGGATATCAAATTTTTCAATTGAAAGATGAAACTGTTGTACCTTCAGATATCTATGATGCATCTAAAGCTAGATTAGTTTTCCAAACAGATATTAAGAACTTTAGAAAAAAGATTGAAGAAGAACTAAATGCTAGCGGAGAAGTAACTTCTGTTGATACTGTTGACAATTTAGATCAGCCAATTACTGGACTAATCAACTGGGAATATGATCAATCTGTAGATAACAATGTGCCCAAAGATAAAACAATACAGGCTTCTAATACTGGTATAAAGCATAGTTTCAAATTAAGTAGAGATGCCTTTACGAATCAAGCTTTGGTAAACAATAAGCAGTATTATTATATGGCTATTTCTTATGCCTATAATGAATATATGAAATATCAACCAGATGTTCCTTATGGAAGTGTGCAAAATATTTTTGAAGGAAATTCTTCGGGTCAAAAAAGACCATATTTGGCAGGTCGTAAAACTTCGGGTACAGACGGAATTTCAATTTATAAGGCTAGACCAAGAAAAACTGCTATAAATAAGAAGGGAGACTATGGAGTACGCCCAGCAATGACAAGAATTCAAGGTGCTGGTTCAAACTCTTTTGAACTTGACTTTACACCTGAATCTGAAGCAAAAGTATTAAAAGAATATTGTGTTGCTCAAGCTGAATATAAAGAAGATAAAACACCTATTAATTTATACGTAATAGATCCATTCTCGGTTCCTAATGCTAAATTTATGCTGGAACTTTATAATACTGGATCTACTGGTGCTACCAAAGAATTGAAGTTTGATAGAACTTCTTGGAGAATGATTAAGGATTACGATGGAGCAAATCCTGATACTGTATATTCTAAGGCAACTTTACTTTCAGCAAATGATCAAATCATTCCTGAATGGGGAATTGCTATTGAATTCGATACGGATTTTGAAACCCCTCTAAACCCTGAAAGTGGAAATGCAACAAATGGACTTATCGGTTGGGAGATAACTTATGATAATCCAAATGATGAATGGATGACCTTCTATTTTGATGGTGATTATCCTCAATCTCAAAACTGGATACTCTCAGGAACTGCTCAAATACCAAATAGAGATTTCGAATTAACTCCTGGTGAAGATCAAGATAACCGTTATTGGATACAAGATGTTAGGCTCTCAAAACTTCCTGATGTTCCAACTTCAGGTTCTCCAGACAACCCCGATTTTGCGGATCCAAGACAGCGATATAAAGAAATTGCGGGTGGTGGAATTGCTCCATATTGGTTAACAAGTCCTGATAATGGATACCCTAGATATGTATCTAGTTATGCAACAAACCTTCACCTAAGTGGTGATGAAAAAGATCGTTTTAAGAATCTTTCATCTGTGAAGATCGTATTTACAAAAGATCGTTCAAACTGGACAAGAGTCCCAGTTATCGAAGCACATCACTATGTAGATGACCAAGATGACTATAAGGATCTTAAAGATGTTAGAAAAAGACCTTCTGTGGATAAAGATGGTAATCCTGACAATAGTGGAACAAAAGGATGGTCTTGGTTCCCTGGATATGCTTTAGATAAGAGTACAGGTCAACGATTGAATATGATGATTGCTGAAGATTCTGCTTTAGTAGATCATAATGGTAATGACATGATGTTTAATCCAACTGATGAAGCTGGTAATGATGAATTCGAAAGAGACCAAGACAGAGATAATTTGGTAGTATATCCTAACAAAATAGCTGGTGGTCGTCATTATTTCTATGTAATGAGTTCTCAATATGCTGGAGATAATGAAAAAAATCATGAGTTATTTGATAGAATTAGTAAAGTAGCTAATCTAGCTGATAACAAAAATGGTGGTTCATCTGATAAAAACAAGATTTTTGAAGACGCTATGTGGGTAGGAGTTCCAATGTTAGCTAAAGACAAAGAGTGGTTATCTAACGATGTTGCAATCAATATCGATATTGCTCAAGAACTCACTAGATGGGGAGCTGCTACATCGAGCTCTAAATTTAGAGGATGTGCCGAGACAGAAATGAATAAAGCCTATCCAGCTTATACATTCAAAACGGATAATATTACGATCACGAATGATTTAAATGACAGAGAATCTACAAAAGGTGGAACACAATTGGATCTAGTGAATGTAGTGCCGAATCCATATTATGGACTTTCGTCTTATGAAAAAGGACCTTTGGATTATAAAGTAAGAATTACAAATCTTCCTAAGAATTCTGTAATTACAATCTTAAACGCAAACGGTTCATTAATTAGAACACTTCGTTCAGACGATGGAGGTGATTTAGATTGGAACTTAAAGAACAATTATGAAGTAGCAATCGCTTCAGGAATTTACTTTATTCACATCACTTCACCAGAGGGAGAGAGAACAATCAAGTGGTTTGGTACGCTTAGAAAACTTGACCTCGATACATTCTAATTGTTAACAAAAGTAGAAACGAAAAATGATGAATATCAAAAAATATATCAACAAAAAGTTTACAACGATTGGTTTGGGATTACTAGCGATGACTTCAGTCTTCGCTGGTAATGACCAACGTATAGGGCAAGCTGGAGCAACAGAAATCCTTATCAATCCATGGGCTGCAACCTCAGGATGGGGTAGAGCATCTATGGCGAATGTGCAAGGATTGGAATCTGCTTGGAGCAACGTTGCTGGACTTTCACGCTCAGATGCAAAGATAGAAGTTGGATTATCAAGCACATTGTGGTTTGCTGACTCTTATGTAAATTCTTTAGGACTTGGATTTCAGATGTCAGAGGGAAGTGTATTGGGAGTTTCTTTAACTTCAGTATCCTTTGGAGATATCCTAAGAACTACGGTAGAGAACCCTGATCCAAATGAGAATATTTCATTCTCATTTGCAACTACTATTCTTGGACTACAATATTCTAAGAAATTTACCCAATCTATTTCTGGGGGACTAGGAATTAAAATGATCAACGAAGGAATGGCAGATATGTCTGCTTCTGGTTTCGCAATTGATATGGGAGTACAGTACTATGCCGGAGATAAAGACGAATTTAAGTTCGGTATTGCACTTAAAAATGTCGGATCAAAAATGACCTTCTCAGGAGATGGTGACGATACTCGTCTAATCTATGAATCTCAAGAACATCCAGCGTTTTTCCAAAACTTTGATGCACGTATGAGAGGTTTTGAATTGCCTACGCAGATGGAATTAGCTGCCTCATACGACTTCTATTTTGCTGAAGACATGCACAGAGTAACTCCAGCATTTTCATTTACATCAAATGCATTTGGTGCTGATATCCTTTCGCTAGGAGCAGAATACCAATATAAAAGTCTTTTAAGACTTCATGCTGGTTTTGATTACCAAGACGGGATAACAAGTGACATAGGAAGTGGTAGAAATACTGCTTTAACAGGTCTTGCAGCAGGTTTTGAGGTAATGCCTTTTAAATCGGAATCGTTAGACAAAGTATCTATTGCTTATTCTTATAGAACAGCAAATCCACTTAGTGGAATACATGCTTTCTCACTGAATTTTCAGTTTTAAAAGAAAAAACAAAATTTAGTATATTTGTAAAAGAAGCTCAAACTGAGCTTCTTTTTTCATTGGTCAAAACTCAGATCACTGAGTATGGTTTAAATAAAAAGCCATGAGACACAATATTCCTAGGACTACTATTACTAACAAAATTTTACTTTAATTGTAAATGGTGGTTTCTAGCAGTTAATTGATAATCCCAGATGCTTAATTGCATTTGATAAAAAAGTATTAGTATGAGTAATATATCTTATTATACAGAAGAAGGTCTGAAAAAACTTAAAGAAGAATTAGATCACCTGAAATTCGTAAAAAGACCCGAAATATCTAAACAAATTGCCGAAGCAAGAGATAAGGGTGATTTGTCTGAAAATGCAGAATATGATGCCGCAAAAGAGGCTCAAGGAATGCTTGAGATGAAGATTGCCCAAATGGAATCTCATGTGGCGAATGCACGTATTATTGACGAAAGTCAATTGGATAACTCCAAAGTTTATATTCTTTCTAATGTAAAGATTAAAAACTTAAAGATGAATCGTGAAATGACATATACGCTTGTTGCGGAATCTGAGGCGAATTTGGCACAAAAGAAAATTTCTGTAACTTCTCCAATAGGGAAAGCATTGTTAGGTAAAGAAGTTGGAGATATCGTAGAAGCTCAAGTTCCTGCAGGAATATTACAACTAGAAATTTTGGAAATTACCCGAGGATAAATTATGGCGAGTATTTTTACTAAAATAGTCAATCGAGAAATTCCTGCATACATTATTGCAGAATCTGAAGAGTGTCTAGCATTTTTAGATGTGTTTCCTATTACAGAAGGACACGTATTGGTTATTCCTAAAAAAGAAATTGATAATATTTTCGATTTAAGTGATGATGAATTAAGTGCACTCCATATTTTTGCTAAAAAAGTGGCAAAAGCCATGGAGCAAAATTTTGATTGTACTAAAATAGGGATGTCCGTTGTAGGGCTAGAAGTGCCACATGCACATATCCATCTAATTCCAATTAATTCTGTTGGGGACATGGACTTTAATCGACCAAAATTAAGCTTCGAAAAAGAAGAATTTGAAAAAATTCAAAATCAAATAAAATCTTTTCTTTAGAACTAAAAAGCCACCAAATAGGGGGCTTTTTTTAGATCATTTTTTTCTTTCAGGATTCGCTTTCAAAAAGGCATCCCAGCTAGAGTATGACTTACCTTGTTGTAGTGGATTTTTACTTTGAAGATGATGACAAACTGCTGCTGCAAGCCCATCAGTGGCATCAAAATCTTTAGGAACCGTCTTTAAATTCAGCATTTGCTGGAGCATAAAACTCACCTGCTCCTTACTGGCAGTTCCTTTTCCTGTGATAGATTGCTTAATCTTCTTAGGGGCATATTCAGTTATTGGAATATCTCGGTATAAAGCTGCAGACATCACAACTCCCTGAGCTCTTCCAAGCTTTAACATAGATTGCACATTCTTTCCAAAAAAAGGTGCTTCTATGGCTAAGTGATCAGGATTATACTCATCAATTATTTGAAGACTCCGTTCAAAAATCTTCTGTAATTTTAAATAATGATTATTTAATTTGTGCAACATAACGGTGTTTAGCTCCAAAACTTCTAACTTCGTCCCAGAAACTTTTAAAATCCCGAATCCCATAATGGTGGTTCCTGGATCCACACCTAAAATAATTTGCTCCTTTTTCAAATGAATATTTTTTACAAATATCTACATTCTTTTGATAGGCTGTTCTCCAAAAATGTTAAATGGATTCAGTGGATTCTATTGGCATTAAGTTTTTTTCTTTTTTATCAATATTTTGATCAAGCTTGGAACAAATGGGAACAGACAAAAATTAACTGGAGTCCGAGTTTTAGCATTTTTTTCTTTATCGGATTTTTTTGGCTGATTCATCATGCTTTAGAAACTTATCTCTGGATAGCGGTTGTGAAAAAAAGTTCAAGAAAAACGCTTTCCTTTAAACAAGCCTTGGTAATGAATTGGAAAGCACTTGTTATGTCTTTATCAACTCCTTTTAGAGTAGCTGAAATCCCTTTCAGAAAAAAGTATTTAGAAAGTTTAGGGATTCAGAAATCACAATATCAATCGGTTTTACAATTGTTTTTTATAAAACCTTTGTTTTATGTATTTGTTCTAGGTACAGTCTTACTATTCAGTTTTCAAGGAATTTGGGTGATTTTGGGCTGTTTTTTTCTACTCGTCTCGATTTTTGCTACCATTTTTCTATTTCAGAAGCAGAAATTCTGGGATATCTGGATCATAAATCTGTTGAGAGTTTTAGCCTATTTTGGAATTCATACTTTCATTTTATCTTTGATGCTTCCTGATATTGTATTTCTAGAGTTGTTAAAACCCATCGGATTAGTGCACAGTGCCTCTAGTTTTTTACCTCATTTTGCAGGAACAGATATCATTTTCAAAACCGCATTACAGTCTTTTCTTAAATTAGGAATTGATTTCAAATTGTTTAGTATGTCCCTCGTCATTCTTTGGATTCTTAATATTTTTATCCCCTCAATTGTTGGACTCTTTTTAAAACTAAAACCATGAGCTTCTACTTTCTTATTTTTGTCATTCTTATTTTCACTGCTGCATGGATGTTTTTTGCACCAAAAAAAAATGTGGAGGAAATGTTTAAGGTAACAGGATTGGAGTTACTTATTCCTTTTCGAAATGAAGAGAAAAATTTGCCATATCTTTTTCAGTATTTAGATGAGCAAGAAGGCATTTCTGAATCACAAGTCAATATTCTTTTGATAGATGATGCTTCTGAAGATCATTCCTTGGCTTTAGCCGAAAAATGGCAGAAAGAGACCAATTATAAGGTGAAAATATTAAGAAATACAGAAGCTTTGGGTAAAAAAGCAAGTATCAAAAAATTGTTTGAGAAATCTAATAAAAACTGGCTCTTGTTTACCGATGCAGATTGCCGTCCGCAGAACAATTGGTTACAATCTATGATGAAAATTTCCAAAAATGCCAAAATGCAGTTAGGGGCTGTTTGGATTACTGATCAAGGTCTTTTTGGAAAAATACAAAGAATGGAATTTGCAGCTATGCAAATGACAGCAAAGGCTTGCGTAGAGCAAGAAAAACCATTTTTGGCTTCGGCAGCCAATATGATGGTGCATAGAGAATTGTTTTCTCATTACCTTTTCCATGACGAAAACCAAAACAGGAGTAGTGGAGACGATATGTTTTTGCTTGATTTTGCCATTAAAAACAAACAAAAAATATCCTGGAATTCTCAGTCAAAAGTATTTACAAATCAAGTAGAGACTTTTAAGGAGTTTGTGGATCAAAGGGTGCGTTGGTTTGCGAAATCTCAATACTATAAAAGTAGTAATCTACAATTCTGGAGCTTCTTTTTTGGCTTATGGGGAATTTTAACACTCATTCTACTTTGGGTTCAGATGACGTATGGAACAACTTATTGGAATTATATTTTGTTTGCTAAATTTATAATAGACGGCATAGCATTAGGGTTGTTTTATAAAAAATATCAACAGAAATTTGAGATAGACATTTATTTAATGATGATTGTTTTTCATCCTATAATCTTAATTTGGATTGGCTTTAGTGCACTTTTTTATCGACCAAAATGGAAGGGAAATAAAATTAATAGATAGAAAATAGGGGGTAAGGCAATTAAACCATTCTTTAATTAATTTCAACAATTAAGTTGATTGCTTTTTTTACTTCTTCACCAGTAGAGTAGTTTTTTAACCAAAAAATATAGGTGCCTGTTGATAATTGGTTCCCATTTTCATCTGCCCCATTCCATTGTATCTTTATTTGATTTCCGATTAACTTTTTTGTGAAAAAGCTTTTTTTCAATACACCATTTAGAGAATAAATATGAACATCCAATAAATTTTCTGGACTAGAAAAAGTCTTATAATAATTCCAAAAATCCTGATCGCCATCACCATTGGGAGTGAAAAGTTCCATGAAATCTTCTGTTTTTCCTATGAATACCTGACTGTTGATTCTTCCAGGAGTTCCATAATTTTGTGTGCTACTTGCCGTAGCCCAAGTGTTTGATTGACATCCATTCAGCTCAAAATCGATTTTTTCTAAGGCTTTATTTTCTGTGTTTTCAACACCAGAAGAATGCCAGGAAGATTCATAACAAGCTTGGTCTATTTGATGTATGGAAGTATTAAAAAAACCTATTTTTCCTCCCGTATTATTCAAGTTAGGAAAATCGTGCATTTCTATGAGGTTTGATTCTTCTGGAAGGTCATATTCTACTTCTAATAATTTTTTATTCTTCGTAAGAACGGCATAAGACTTTGCTGAGATATATTGATTTTTTTCAGGGAGATTTTGATAATTCCATTGGTCTGTATAAACACCCAAAACCAGTTGAGAACTTTCAATAGGATATTCATTTTGATTATATATTTCGATATATTCTACATGATTTTCTGTGGTTTCAAAACGAATCTCATTGATTATGATTCCTTCTTGTGGTTTTGAAGAATTGTAGAAAAATTCCTTTTGCGGAAAATGGACATTTTCATCACAAAAGGGTAAATTTTCAAATGAAATTTGCTCTAATTCTCCATTTTTAAGTGGTTTTTTAAAATTTATTCTAAAAGAATTCCCATTGATTCTTTCTATATATTTTATGGCTTTACTAATGGTGTAAAACGTGTCGTTCACAAACAAATTCTCAAGTGTCAAAACAGGAAAAGTGATTTCTAAGACACTATCAGTAGGGCAATATAAAAATAGCGGATCTAGTTTATCCAGTATCATCTCATGTTCAGAGTTTATTTCACCTAAAGTCTCTCCACTTGGAGCGGTTGATTCTTCCCAAGCCCATTTTCCTAAGCAAGCTTTGTTGGGCTTAATAAGTTCTAGACTCCAATTTCCGTCTTTTTTAAAATCTGTTTGAAACCAATCATCTGTATAAGAAACCCAATGAATTGGGTGGTCGGATTCCCAAATAGAGAGACTGCTCCCTGTTTTCTTTAGATAAAAGGTTTTGTCTAAAACTATTTTGGATTTTCCCGTTTTGAAATTCTTAGCTTCTTTGTCATAAACTAAAACCACAGCATTGGGCTCAAGCCAAAAAGAGGGGTGTAGATATTCTTTCTGGTCAATTTTTAGTGTGAACTCTGATAATTGAATCCCAAATTCACTTGGATTATAGAGTTCAATGCAAGGGTCTGAAACGGGTTTTGTTGCTGTGTTTATGGTTGGGAGAATTTCTGAAATCAGGATATCATAAGCTTTGATTCTAGACCATAAAACGGTAAAACTGGTGTCCAATGAGTTTCCTTTTAAATCCTGAATGTTTTTTAGATTTAGAAGATGCTTTTTGTTGTATTCAAGATTCGTAAAATCAAGAATTAAACTATCTCCATAGTGTTGCTGTCCTTTGGGAACAGCTCCTGCTTGGGTTTTAATTTCAGCAGAAGTAATCAGTATTTTTTCCGAAAATTTTAGATGAATATATTGATTGGATTCTGAAGTGAAGTGGGTGATTTTTGGTGGGGTTTTATCCTGAAAAGGGCTCCCCTGAATGTTTATATTATCAAACCAAAATTTGTCTTTTCGGGTAGATGTATAACGGCATCTAAAACCAAAAAGCTTATTTTGATTTGCCGCAAATGAAAAATGGGGAAGACTTTGCCAATTCAGACTATCTAAACTATAGTTTATTTGCCATGTTTGATTTTCATGTTCTATATTCCACCAAATGGTTTGATAATTTCCGCTGAATATTCCCGAAGTAGTTTCTGTTACTGTTTCTTTTTGTCCGTTCAATACCTTTAGAACACGAATTTTGTCGGAACTTCTACCTACTTCTACAATTAATTGATTGTTCTCAATAGTGTGTAAAGAATCTTCTGAATATAAGATAATCTCCAAAAAGTTTGAAGATGAAGGATTGAAATCCATTTGGGTATAAAACTGCCAATGAGCAGAATCAATAATTTCGGACGAAAGTCCTAAAAAGGATGGAGCTAATGCAGAATTACCATTTAAACGCAATTGGTAATTATCTACTTGGAATAAAGCGGTATCTCCTTTCCATGTTGGGTTTTGGACAAAATCTCCATCAGAAAAATTATCGGTAATAGAAGTCGTTTGAGCAAGAGTTGAAAGAGTTAAGGAAAAGAATAGAAAGGTGAATCTCCAATTCATTTCACTTAAATATTTGATTATTAAACCAGTAATTTAAGTAAAAAAACTCAATGATGGAAAATACTTCGCTCCGAAAGAAATTTTATCAAGTATGTCAGTTCGAGTGATTTCTTTGTAGAGAAGCGGGTTCTCGATAAAAATTTTCTTTCGTTACTCTTCAGAAAATTCACTCGAACTGACAGGGTTGTATCGAGTATGTCAGTTCGAGTGATTTCTTTGGAGGGCAACGGAAAAGAAATTTTATCGGGAAATTTTTTGATTATCGAATGCCATTCTCGATACAATTTTTGACTCCATTGCATTCCATCAAAAATCACTCGAACTGACAAAAGCCATACAATTTTTATCAAGTGTATCAGTTCGAGTGATTTCTTTGGAGGGAAGCGGAAAAGAAATTGTATCGAGAACTTCATCCAAGGACATTATATGCTGTATATTACCTTCCCATAGTTCAAGAAAAAATTACTTTTTCGGGATAATTCTACTGAGTTTTCCTCCATTTCCTTCAGAAAGGATATAGAGATGCCCTTCTGGGCTTTCTTTAATGGCTCTAAATCTTCCGAAGTCTTGAAACATTCTTTCTTTTTCAACCAGTTTTCCACCTTCAACTGCCAAGCGGTTAATATGTTGTTTTGCTAGTGCACCTACAAACACATGGTTTTTCCATTGAGGAAATGCTTTCCCCGTGCAGAAAGTCATACCACATGGTGCGATAGAAGGTGTCCAATAAATTTCGGGCTGAATAGTTCCTTGTATATGGGTTGAGTCTGTAATGGTTGTACCGTTATAGTTTTTTCCATAAGTGGCAATTGGCCAACCGTAATTTCCGCCTTTTTGTATGATATTGACTTCATCTCCACCAAGCGGTCCATGCTCGTGTGTCCAGATGGCGTTAGTCTCGGGATGAATTGCCAAACCTTGAATATTTCTATGTCCGTAGGACCATATTTCATTCAAAGCAGAATTGTTTCCTACAAATGGATTGTCTGCAGGAATGCTTCCATCGAGATTAAGTCTAACAATTGTTCCGAGCGCATTAGAATTATCCTGAGCCTCATTTTGCATTCCATTTTCGCCTAAAGTAAGATAAATATATTGGTTGTTTTCTATCCAAATTCTACTTCCAAAATGATAAGAAGTAGTGGTCATTTGTGCTACTTGGTATATTTTGGAAATATTGTTAAGATTGAGGTTTTCACGATCTAAATTTCCTCTAAATATGGCGGTGGACCATTGTCCATTTACTTCATTGGTGGCACTAAAGAAAAGAGTATGGTTATTTCCATTGGATTCATGAACTAAAATATCCATCAAACCACCTTGTCCAGTGCTTTTTATGGTAGAAGGTAGTCCAGATACAGATAAGATTTGTCCGTTTGAGAAAATGGATAATTTCCCAGGTCTTTCGGTGATTAATATTTCGTTATTGGGCAGGAAGTCTAAAGCCCAAGGATTTTGAAAACCAGTATGGAGTGTTTCATGTTGGTATTCAATATTCGTTTCAGGTTCTTCTTTTTGAGAAATATCATCTTTGTCACAAGAGACAAGAAAAATTAAAAAAATAAAAATACTGAGGTGTTTCATAATAATGTTTGTTCTAAAAAGTTATCACAAATTTATCTCTTCTAACAATAATTTGTAGATCGTAAACTTGTTGAGTGTCTTTTGTTTTGATGTTTACTTTAGGAAGATAAACGAAATTCTGATGGAGAAAAAATCACAGGTATTATTCTCTGTTTAATTTTCATAAAAAAACACGTCTGAAATAATCGAGACGTGTTGTATTAACAAGTAATTGGTATTGAACTTGGATGTGGAAACTTTTTAGATAGTAGCAATACATTTCAATTCAATCCCTATTGGAGTAGGAAGGCTTTTTATTTCAACAGTAGTTCTACAGGGTTGATTATCCTTAAAATACTCTGCATAAATACGATTGTAAGTTTTGAAATCATCCTTCATATTGGTGAGAAAAACAGTAACATCTACAATTTTATCCCAATTGCTTCCACTGGCTTCCACAATGGTTCTCACGTTTTTGAAAACAGAGTGACATTGCTTTTCGATGTCATAAGAAAGAATTTCTCCATTTTCATCCAGTTCTACTCCTGGAATTTTCTTGGTTCCTTTTTCTCTAGGACCCACTCCCGAAAGAAACAATAAATTTCCTACTTGACGAGCATGTGGATATAAACCTACTGGTTCTGGCGCTTCTGAAGCGTTAAATTTTTCTGAGCTCATTTTGTGTATATTTTAGTCAAAAATAAGTAAAATTACCTTGCCGATTAAAGTTCCACACATTATGAATCTATCCGAGAATAATAACAAGCTAAAAATAGCTCTTTTTCAAATGGATCTCCTTTGGGAAAATCCACAAGGAAATTTGGCAAATGTCAAAAAAGCAATCACTGAGACACATTCAAAATTTGATTTTGATATTTTCCTGCTTCCCGAAATGTTTACTACTGGTTTTTCCATGGAAGCACAGAGATTTGCTTGGAGTAAATCTTCAAAAGAAATAAAGGATTTGCAAAAATTATCCAAGCGTTTTGATTGTGCCATTGGCGGTTCTGTTTGGTTTTTAGAAGCGGGTAAATATTATAATCGTTTATTATGGATCACTCCTTGTGAAGTTTTGGATTACGATAAAAGACATTTATTCTCTTTAGTTGGGGAAGAAAAACACCTTTCATCTGGGCTCGAAAATCCCATTTGGAATTATAAAAACTGGAAAATAAAACCCCAAGTATGTTATGATTTACGATTCCCAAGGGAATCTAGGAACGATCATCAAAACCCTTATGATCTATTAATATATGTAGCAAATTGGCCAGAAAGGAGAATTCAAGCATGGGAAACTCTTTTGAAAGCAAGAGCCATAGAAAATCAATCTTACGTTATTGGAGTGAATAGAGTGGGAGAAGAGCCCAACGAGATCAAGTATAATGGAAACTCAATTGTTGTGGACTACTTTGGAAACACCATGGTTCAGGCAGAAGATTTTCAAGAACAGATTTTGATTTGTGAATTAGAAAAAAATACTCAACATGATTTCCGAGAAAAATTTCCATTTATTCAAGATGAATTGTAAGGAGAATTCCACATTTTATACAAAACATTCAATTAAATTTGCGCAAAGCAATCATACCTACTAAAAATGACAGAATCATTGCATCATGAATGTGGTATTGCCATGCTAAGGCTTTTGAAGCCCATGGAATACTATATCGAGAAATACCAAAATCCTTTTTGGGCACTCCAGAAAATGTCTATGCTTATGCAAAAGCAAGTAAATAGAGGACAAGATGGAGCAGGAATCGCAAATATCAAATTTGATTTACCTCCAGGGTATCGATATATCAGCCGAAAAAGAGCGGTGGGAAATGAATCGGTAAAACAAATCATGACGCATATCAATACAAGATTGCAAGAAATAATAGATGCAAACCCAGAATATGCCAATGATGCCGAATGGCTTAAAAAACACGCTCCTTTTACAGGAGAATTGTTTTTGGCTCACTTGAGGTATGGAACTTATGGAGGGAATAATATAGAACATTGTCACCCTTTTTTGAGACAAAACAACTGGAAAAGTAGAAATTTAGTTTTGGCTGGGAATTTTAATATGACCAATGTCGATGAACAATTTCAAGCACTTGTAGATCTTGGGCAGCATCCAAAAGAAAAAGCGGATACGATTACTATTTTGGAGAAAATAGGACATTTTTTAGATGAAGAAGTTGATGACTTGTATTATAATATGAGAGATCAATATGATTCTAAAAAAGAGATGTCTAAAGTAATAGAACGTTCTGTACGAGTAGATGAAATCTTGAAGAAATCATCAAAAAGATGGGATGGAGGATATGTAATCTCAGGTCTTTTGGGTCATGGAGATGCATTTATCATGAGAGATCCAAATGGAATCCGCCCAGCATTCTATTACCAAGATGAAGAAATTTTTGTGGCAGCTTCAGAAAGATCGGTTATTCAAACAGCTTTTAATGTTCCTTTTGAAGAAATTAATCAAGTTGCAAGAGGTTCCGCTATCATCGTAAAAAGAAACGGAGAGGTTTCTCATGAGCAGATTTTGGAACAAAAAGATCATTTATCTTGTTCTTTTGAAAGAATTTATTTCTCAAGAGGAAATGATGCCGAAATATACAAAGAGCGTAAGAAGCTTGGAGAATTAGTGACCAAACAAATTTTGGATTGTGTAAATGATGATATCCGAAATACGGTTTTCACCTATATTCCAAATACTGCCGAAACCTGTTTCTATGGAATGGTAAAGGAAGTGGAAAGTCGTTTGAAAAGCAAACAAATAAAAGAAATTTCTGCTTTAGGTAATTCAGCAACACCAGAACTGATTACCAATATCATCGAGACGACAACTCGAATAGAAAAAATTGCCATAAAAGATGCTAAGTTAAGAACCTTTATTACTAACGATAACAACCGAGATGACTTGGTAGGACAGGTATATGATATTACTTATGGAGAAGTGAAACCTACTGATAACTTGGTGGTAATTGATGATAGTATCGTTAGAGGGACGACTTTAAAACAGTCTGTATTGAAGATATTAGACCGATTAAATGCGAAGCATATTGTTGTCGTTTCTTCGGCACCGCAAATACGATACCCAGATTGTTATGGAATAGACATGGCAAAATTAGGAGATTTTGTAGCCTTTAAGGCAGCTATAGCACTATTGAAGGAAAGAGGAATGACCTATGTGTTAGATTCGGTTTACGAAAAATGTAAAAAACAAGCCAATTTGCCAGATGATCAAATTCAGAATTTCGTAAAAGAAGTCTATGAACCTTTTGATTATCAGGAGATTTCAGATAAAGTCACTGAGTTATTAGTGCCTAATGGAATGAAATCACGAGTAGATATCATTTTCCAATCCGTAGAAGCTCTACATGAAGCCTGTCCAAATGACAAAGGAGATTGGTATTTTACAGGAAATTATCCTACTCCAGGAGGAATGCGTGTTGTGAATCAAGCATTGATCAATTACGTAGAAGGAAAGAATGTGAGAGCTTATTAATCAGTAAGTTTAATAACATTATTTTCTTTTGGATAAATATCACATAATTCCACTTTTATAATAAAAAATGTTAAACACGCTCATAATGGTACAGTATTTTCTACCATTCGGGCGTGTTTATTAATTATATTTGCCACTCTTGCAACAAGAAAACCCCAAAAGACTTTGAAAAGAATAGCCCATAGCAGTAGATTATATTATCATTATTTGAGAAGAACAGGTTTGTTTTCCTACTTAAGTGAAAACATGCTTAAGCTGTTGTATATCATTATTGGCTTTGTAGCCGTTATGATGATTATCCAGCAGTTTATCACAATGGACGAAATCTTCCAAATGATTATCAATAATGTAGCATACCAATATGTTTTTGTGCTATTTGGAATTTCAGAGACCATTTTGGGTTTGATTCCACCAGATCTATTTATCATGTGGGCAAAAACTCTGAGTGGTGATATTGATGCATCTAAATGGGTTTTATTGGGAATACTTGCCACTATGAGTTACCTTGGAGGAATTGCTGCTTATGGAATAGGTTACGCACTCCAAAGTAAAGAAAGTATCAGACAATGGATTCAGCTTAAACACTCCGATTTATTCAATAAACTTAGAAAATGGGGCGGTTTTCTCATAGGTGTTGCAGCATTATTACCCATTCCTTTTTCATTAATTACCTTGATTAGTGGAACAACCCGTTTCCCTTTTAGAATTTTACTAGTAGTAGGATTACTACGTTATTTAAGATTTTTGATCTACGCCTTGGCTCTTTGGAGCATGATGTAATCTCGATTATATGTTAAGTTAACACGAGGAACGGAATAACTCCTAAAGTGAAAATTACTTTTGGTGGATTAAATCAAATAATTCCAAAAAAAAAGAAGTCGAAAAAATAGATTAATCTGTTGAAAAACTAGTGAAATAGGGTGTTTTCAATAAGGATACTTTGGATTATTCCAAAAAATAATGTATCATTGCATTAGAAGGATAGAAAATCGAAGATTGATTTTCAGCTACATGCCTTTTGAAACCAAATTATTTTCTCAATTTGGTGGACTCTTACAAAAAATCTTAAATATCTAACCCAGACTTTTATTTAGACCTTACTTTTATTCTCAATGTACGATATCATGCTTTTAAAAAGCAAATTGTTGCCTGATTTGCAACAGATTGCTAAAGAAATGAAAATTTCGAAATACCGTCAGTTTAAAAAACAAGAACTGATATATCAAATATTAGATCAGCAAGCTGCTGAGCCCAAAATCGCTAAAGAACTTTTTAAGAAGTTAGAAGCAAATACTTCTGATGAGAAAAAAGAAGCTCCAAAAGCTCCAAAACCTACTCCCAAAAAAGAGGAGATTAAAGTTGAAATGAAAGATTCAAAAAATGAAAAAGCACCTGTGAAAAGCAAGGAGCCAAAAGTAAAAAGGGAAAGAAAAAGTCCTGAAAAAATTGTTGAGGCGAAAAAAGCCCCAGCTAAGGAAGCTGAAAAAGCCCCAGAAACAAAGCCTGCCAAGCCAAATAAAAAACCAAAACCAAGGATTTCTTCCAATATAAATCCTGAAATTTTGGCAAGAATGGAAGCCGCTTCTTTAAAAAAGGACACTGCGGAAGAGAAAACAGAGCGTGAAGAAAGAAAACCACGATTAAACAATCGTAAAAATCGGGCGACTCCAAGGACGAAAAACCAGCATGTGAATGAAGAGCAATCAAGTGAACAACGCAGTCAGAATCCAACAAAAAGAGAGCCTAACCCTGTAAGTAGTAATAGACAACAAGACTCTAGAAATAATAACAAAAACCTAAGAAATAAAAATCAGAAACGCCAAAAAGAGCAATATGATTTTCTTGGAGAAATCGTGAGCGAAGGAGTATTGGAACTGATCCCTGATGGATATGGATTCCTAAGATCAGCAGATTATAATTACCTGAATTCACCAGATGATATTTATGTTTCTCAATCTCAAATAAAACTGTTTGGACTAAAAACAGGAGATACCGTTAGAGGAACTATTAGACCGCCAAAAGAAGGAGAAAGATATTTCCCACTTGTAAAAGTTGAAAAAATCAATGGACAAGATCCTGCATATATCCGAGATCGTGTACCATTTGAACACCTTACTCCACTTTTCCCAAACGAAAAGTTTGACATAATTAGCAAAAAATCAACAACAGCAACAAGAATCATCGACCTATTCTCCCCAATAGGGAAAGGGCAAAGAGGAATGATTGTAGCTCAACCAAAAACAGGTAAAACCACCTTGTTAAAAGAAGTGGCAAATGCTATTGCAGCCAATCATCCTGAAGCTTATATGATTGTATTGTTGATAGATGAAAGACCTGAAGAGGTAACAGATATGGCAAGAACCGTTAAAGGTGAAGTAGTAGCTTCTACCTTTGATGAACCTGCAGAAAAGCACGTGAAAGTTGCCAATATTGTGCTCGAAAAAGCTAAGAGAATGGTAGAATGTGGTCATGATGTTGTGATTCTTTTAGATTCTATTACACGTTTGGCAAGAGCTTATAATACCGTTTCTCCAGCCTCAGGGAAAATCCTTTCAGGAGGTATTGATGCCAATGCACTTCATAAACCGAAAAGATTCTTTGGAGCTGCAAGAAATATTGAAGATGGAGGTTCTCTAACAATTATCGCAACGGCTTTAGTAGATACAGGTTCAAAAATGGATGATATCATCTTTGAAGAATTCAAGGGAACAGGAAATATGGAAATGCAATTAGATAGAAAAATTGCCCAAAGAAGAACCTATCCTGCAATTGATTTGATGAGCTCAGGAACAAGAAAAGAAAACCTATTATTGGGAGACAATGTAACCCAAAAAATGTGGATTTTGAGAAAATATATGGCAGATATGAATGCTTTGGAAGCGATGGAGTTTTTTAAAGACAAAATAGAATCTACACAAGATAATGATCAGTTTATCCTTTCAATGAACGGAAATTAACAGAATTGTTAAAGATAATTAACGAAGCCTGTAAGAAATTCTTACGGGCTTTTTAGTATATTCGTTACAAATATTATTAACCAAAAAATATAGAAATATGACCCCAGGATTATTTATTTTACTCCCTATAGTTTTGATTTTGTTTTTTGCTGCATTTTTTGTGGTAAAACAACAAACAGCCGTAATTATAGAACGTTTCGGAAAATTTGTATCTGTTCGCCGTTCAGGACTTCAAATGAAAATTCCATTGATCGATAGAAAAGCAGGAACACTCAGTATGAGAATTCAACAGTTGGATGTAAGGATTGAAACGAAGACCAAAGATGATGTATTCGTTATTCTCCAAGTATCTGTACAGTTCCAAGTATTGGCAGATAAAGTTTTTGAAGCATTTTATAAGCTAGAAAACCCAGGTTCTCAGATCACTTCTTATGTATTTGATACCGTTAGAGCCGAAGTTCCTAAAATGAAAATTGACGATGTTTTCGAAAGAAAAGATGATATAGCCATTGCCGTAAAAAATGAGCTTAAAGAAGCTATGAGAGAATACGGTTATGATATCATCAAAACACTGGTGACGGATATCGAGCCAGATTTGTCTGTAAAAGAAGCCATGAACCGTATTAATGCAGCCGAAAGAGAAAAATTGGCAGCAGAGTATGAAGCAGAAGCAGAAAGAATTAGAATAGTAGCAAAAGCTAAGGCAGAAGCCGAAAGTAAAAAATTACAAGGACAGGGTATTGCAGACCAAAGACGTGAAATAGCAAGAGGTCTTGAAGAGTCTGTAGAGGTGCTAAATGGAGTAGGGATTAATTCCCAAGAAGCCTCAGCACTTATTGTAATTACCCAACACTATGATACGCTACAAGCAGTAGGAGAAAGTACAAATTCTAATTTGATTTTACTTCCAAATTCTCCAACAGCAGCTTCAGATATGTTAACGAATATGGTAACATCTTTTAGTGCAGCACAGACTATTAGTGAAGCAAACAAAAATAAATTAGAAGAGTAGTACCGATTACTTACTAAAGTTACGCTCTTATTTCATTCATAATTGATTTTTAGTAATGTATCGGCATATACCTAAGGGTAAATTAACGCCACAAATGGTATAATAAACGCTTCAAGATCACTTTTATATCCCCAAATTAATATTTTATTTTGGGGATTTTTTTGTTCTACAAATCACTTATACCGATTACTGGCTAAAATTACCCACTTATACCGATTATTTGTTAAATAATCACTTACTTCACTTCGTTCGTAATTGATTTTTACCAATATATCGGCATTAGACAAAAAGGTGAAGTCCAATTTCACTGCGTTCATAGCTGGCTTTTAGCAATGTATCGGCATTATACCTATGAGTAAATTAACACCATAAATGGTATTAATTTTCCACAGAAATCAAAAGATTCGTGAATTCTGTATAATCAGAATTGTCTTGGTAATATTCAATATCCAATTCAAAATTCGCTTCTTTCTCTTCATCATTATCAAGATACTCTTCATGGATTTTGATTTTTTTTAAGAGACCACTATGATGGTATTCATAGTTTTCTGTATAGCGAATGCGATTTCTGAAAATTACTTTTTGTTGAATGTTTCCATCTGCTTTGTAGAGGACTGTTACATGAAACTTTTTTCTTCCTTTTAGTTCTACAACACGATTTTGATCATCACGAAAGATTTCAAATTTTAATTTTTCAGGCTTTTCACAGAATCTTTTCTCTTGACTATTTTCTTTTAGGTAGAACCACCTTCTGGAGGTATCTTCAACAAGGAAATCCAATGAGTTTATTTTAAGATCATAGAGTACTGGCTGTTTAGAAAAAGGCATTTGATTGTTTATTGGATAAAGAGTTTCAATGAAGCTACGCTCGTTTTTCTTCTTTTCAAATAATGTATATGATTTAATCAGCTTTTGTTGTCCAATATTCGATCTGAATTTAATTCCTTTAGCATGAGGGACTTCATCGGTGTAATGATGAACTGTGGGAGGAGGTGTATCTGAATTCGAGAGGACATCTAGCAAAGTTGTTTGGCTTTTTTCATAAGAGCCATTTATTGTTGTCGTACCTGTGATTATTATGGCATCTAAACCATTTTGGGCAGCAATACTTTTTAAACGATTTATTTTTGCTTGGTTATTTTGACAGCAGGATGTCTTCATTTCCATAACAAGGTAATAGTCTTCTTTTGGTAGATTTTTGAGTTCAGGATAAAATACTTGAATTTCTTTTTCCTGAGGCCGTGTAGGGAAATTCATTTTTTTTGTATCCATTCTTTTATCTCCTGTGTACTGAGTGTAAAAAGAATTGCAGGAAATTAAAATTCCAAATGAAAAGATTATTATCAATGTATTTTTCATAAGATCAGTTATTTATTGGGATATTACAACAAAAATAATACCAGTTGAAAGAATCGATTCAAGCAGAAAATCGCTATTAAGGGAGTTTTCATAGAAAATAGTGTTCAAACTCTTGAATATTTCTTAAATTACTCACTATTTTGAATTTATAGAAGTGTTAGTTTATAGGATTTACTACTTAATCGTACTATTGTTTTTGAGTCTGAATATCACGGCTCAGAATATTCATTTTGATATTGCCTCCTACCCAGTAATTTGGGATTCAACTGAGGTGTATCACTATGATTTTGCTCTAAATACATATAACTCAAAAATATGTACGCCAGTGCATTTGGAGTTTTTAGATGGCAAAAAAAGGGCTATTTGTGTTCGCTTGTTAGAAAATGAGATTTATGATCCTAAAAAGAAAAAGAAAATTCCCACCACTTCCCTAAGAAATATCAAATTTTCTAATCCCGATTGGTTTTTGCTAAACGGAATAAAAGGTACAAGGGGTTTGTTTAAAACAAAAATGGCTATGGTGGCAAGAGAGCATTACAGTCTTGAAAATATCACTATTTATGAAGCACCCTATTATTATTATAAAGACAGAACAGAGCTTAGGCAAAGATGGATCATAAAAGATAAAAAGCACGAAATTAGACTATTGAAAAAAACGCATAAAGGAGAGTTGAGAAAAACAACCATTGCTAATTATATTCAAGAATCTAATTATCAAGAATACTTCTCTGAAAAAGAATTAAAGAGGGCGGGTATAAAATATCTATTGGAAAAAATACAGCTCTTGTATGCCAAAGACTCTAAGATGAATTTGTGGATAGATGAGTTTGGTGAAATATATTCTAAGCTTCAGAATTATAAATATCAATTAAAAATAAAATCTATTGATGCTCAAGAGGTAAAGCTTGTTTTTCTGGATAAAAAAGGAGTTGTAAAAAAGGAGCAAACGAAAATTTTTCAGCTCAATAATACGCAAACAAACTATTTGAAAAAAAGAAATAAATACCAAAAAATACAATTCTTACCCACCATGAGAAAACCTAGTAATAGTCTTCTAGATTGGTATTTAGTTTATCCGATCCCTGAGGATCTTAAACAGCAAAAAATCTATACTTCTCAAAAGAAACACACCATTAATTCTCTTTATGACTTTGATAACAAAAAAACTACTTTGACTTTAGGACAATCTCAGGATTCCATACTTTGGGAAGGACTTTATAGAGATCCTAACTATATTTATGATGGAAAAATTTTGAAGACAAGATACCCAGTCGAAAGTGAATTTTATACAGGAGAAGATCAAAATTTTATTCCTTTTTTCAAGAAAACAGTAAGAAAGAAATTAGAAAAAAAATATAAAGAATTTTGCTATACCTACTTTAAGGGTAGGAGAGTGAAGTTTGGCGATACAAAAGATAGGGCAATCGTACTACTAGAAATCCAACTGAATAATCAGGCAAGAATCAGTGATTATCAAATACTCTATACAAACAATAAAGCTCTAGAAAAACTGGTAAAATCTTTTGCAAAGAAACTCCCTAAATTAGATCAAAATATTTTTGCGAATTCAGCGTTTCAGTCGCCCAAAGACCTTTATCCTATGCGTTTTGTGGTTCCTTTTGTGTATCAACAAGGCATGCTCAACGGATCTATAAATAAGCTAAGAGACGCTTGGTGGATTTTTGGTAAATAATACCATCTCTAATCCTTTTTTCGAATATCATTTGGCATTAATCTCTTAAATGGGGATTCTCTTTCCTGATTTTATTCATCCAATCTTTATCTACCATATTTTCAAATGATTTTGGAGCAGGGATATAGTTATATTCCATTTCCCCTTCAGAGGAACGTATCAACAATTTATTGTGAGCGCTTAATCTTGTGTCCACCTTTTGGACAACTTGATTGTTTGAAATAAAGAAATTTGCAAAATGAGCATCATCCCAATTTGAATACAGAATGGTATCCTTGCTATTTAATTGAGGGCTTATTTCTTGAATCAACTCATTTAATTCTAATGTAGCAGTTCTGGGTTTAAACTTTTTTGTATTCACTAAATAAGTGAAGTAAACCATAGAACCCAAAGGAATGGCTAACAAAATTATTTGGTTGAGTTTTTTGAGTTTTTGAAGATGGAGTACAATAAAGAAAAGAACTAATGGACCCAAAGGATAAAAAATAACTTGATAAATAGGTTTTAGAGTAGAACAAGCATTTTGATAGACTGCTAAAGCCAACATAAATATTTGAATTAAAACCAAAAAGCCCAAAGTGATCCAAAGAAAAATACTGTTTTTATTTCTGTTTTTATAGCTTAAAAATAAAGTATATGCAAAGGGTAAAAAGAAAATAAAGAAATGACGATATCTAAAACCTTCAAAATCTTGTAGTCCTATCCCAAAAAAGTATAAGAGATTTTGAGGTACAGACATGATAAGATCTTTTAAAGTAACGTACTTAAAAAAGAAATCATTATCGGGCATAAAGGTGTTAATAAGCTTGTAGGTAACATACATTTCGCCCAAGCCTCCTGAAGTTTTCCCTACATAAGAAAACCACAGAGAAAATGAAAATAGAAGTACGATTCCCGAGACAATATTGGCGATTACAAAAGTTTTATTTTTGAAGAAATAAAAGAGTAGAACAGCCATTTGTAAACCGATAATTCCTAAACTCAAATAATGGCTAAAGACCATTAAAATCGCTAATATCAAAAAGGCAATAAAATCTTTCCAAAGCACATGATCCTTGTTCTTAATCATCCTAAAAAAATAGAATAATTGCATAATCACAAAAGTGATCACAATATTATAGGCACGGAGATTAAACTCGTGATACTGGTTGAAAGGATTAAAAGTGAGTAAAACAACCAATAGACCAATAATCCAAGGGTTTGAAGTGAATAGTTTCGCTATTTTTATAGAATAAATAATTCCGAGTAGAATAAAAATTAGGTGGAAAAAGTGTAAAGATTTTCCTTGTACCCCAAACAAATTGACCCAATAATGGATGATGATATTATAACCAATGGCATTACCGCCATCTAGTGCATTAGCTTTTATAACTTGATCAATCGTATTAAAATGATCCCAATCTGTACTACGAAAGAAGGGTTTATTGATTGGTTTATGATCAATTTGAAATTCTTCTGGAAGTACCCAAGGTTTGATATCTCGAACATCAGACATCCCTTTTGCTACACTAATGGTAACTTTTTCGGCTTCTTGAAAATTATAAGGCTTATTGAATATTGATAAAACAATAATAAGTTTAATAATAAGGATAAAAGAAAGTACCCAACCGTTCTTTTTCATATTGTATTAGTTTTCTCGTGCGAAGATACAATCTTATCAAAAAACAGACAAACTTAAATGAGGTAGATCCATTTTGTAATTGTCCCAAAAAAAGCTACCGATTTTGGTAGCTTTTTTAGGAATCAACTGAACAGAGTTAAAACGTACTTTGAAAAGCCTCGTACAACCATGCAAAGTACAGTTCCTTGTGTTTAGTTGTTGTCTATATAATCTGGTGTTCCATCGCTGTCTGAGTCTGGAAAAGTGTAATTTTGGAATATTCCATAGGGATTATCTGGCCCCACTGTATTATCTACCGCATCATCTAGTCCATCTCCATCTGAGTCATTGCCTGTCAAGGTAAGACCAGCTTCTTGAGTATCAGAAATTCCATCATTGTCAGAGTCTGTATCTAAATAATTTGGGTAAGTTCCTGAGCTATTTTCACTAGCTGCATCAGTATTTGGTGGATTAATAATTCCCGCAGTTTCGTAAGCATCATCCAGTCCATCTCCATCTGAGTCATTGCCTGTTGGTAAATTAAAAGGATGTCCTTGAGCTTCTATTATGTCTGGAATACCATCTCCATCCGAGTCTTGATCTCGGTTGTCTGGAATATTATCTCCATCTAAATCTCCATATTTGATACGAATCTCTAAATCATCAATGGCAAAGTCATTACCAGCCTGCCCACAAGCACAGTTGTTTACGATTTCGAAATTAAGTGTGTCATCTGTCTTTGTATCAAGCTTCAAAGTGTATTTTTGCCAATTCCCGTTGGTGATATCACCAGTGTTTACACTATCTAGGACAACTCCATTTGTCTTAACGAATCGAAACTTCAGGTCTGGTTTATCTACTAGATTAGGTGCAATATTGGCAATGAATAGGCTAACATTCAAAGTAGAATTATGTGGGATATTGGTTATTTCCCTTCCATAAACAACTTCATTTCCGTTGTTTGGTGCATTTACGAGTATAAAATAACCATTATTTCCTGAAGATGAATTATCACTTTGAATAGGTGATGATGGCCAGAATGGAGCTCCGCAGGAAGTCTTGTTTATAAGGGCATAATGTCCGTCAGTAACGTTACCAGTTCCTGCATAACTAATTCCCGAATAATTTGGAGCACTAAGTGGTGCTCGAGCACATCCTCCAGATAGGGATGAGGCAGATCCAAATGGATCCTCAAAGAAAGCAATATTGGCAGTTTCATTAGTGTCAATAATGCCGTCGTTATCAGCATCAATATCTGTTTGATCACTAATATGATCCCCATCTACATCAGACATACAATCTTCTCTCAAATAAACCCATTTATCTCCATTATAAAAGGTGAGAGTTCCACCTGTACAACAATTGATACAATATGCTGTAAGTCCTTCTGCAGGGGATTGGATATTGTTTATAACGCCTTTGTAAAGTCTAGGAGGTAAAAAACCTTTGGTAGTACTGCTTACATCAACTATAGCTGAAGCATCTGGAGTGAGAGTTCCTATTCCATACTGAGCTGTAAGCTTATAGGAAAATAATGATAAGGCAATAGCCATTATCACTTTTGAGTAGTGGGTCATTTTGTGCGAGTTTTTTTGTTTGTGCGTGCAAACGTAATAAAAAAATATTAAATTTTGTAGTGTGATTTGTGTTTTGCTTCAGATAAACTAGGTCTTAATGTGATTATTAGCACCTTTTATTTATCGTACTTTATCAAGAATATTTTTAAAATTAGATAATTTATTTTGATGATTATGAGTTTTGTATATGGAGTTATTTTGATTCATTTTTAGCATTTATTTACCTATCAGTTTATGCGAATAAATATCAAAAATGCTAGAAAAAATATTAAAAAAGGATTTTATGTCAGTGGTATATAATTTTAACTCAATATTAATAATTAATCAACTTTTCGGGGTCAATAGGATAACCATTTTGCCAAAGCTCTATATGTAAATGAATTCCTTGGCTTAGTTCTCCTGTATTCCCAATTAATGCAATGACTTCCCCAGGTAATACATTTTCTCCAATAGATTTTAATAAGCTAGAATTGTGTTTGTAGATACTCAGTAAATTTTCAGAATGTTGAATAAAGATAACGTATCCATCTTCGCTTGTCCAGCCAGAAAAAACGACCGTCCCTCCTTGAATAGCTTTTATGGGAGCATTCTCTGTAGCCACTATGTCTATTCCAAAATGTTGTGTACTAGGGTTGAAACGTTCTGTTACGATTCCTTCTATCGGTTTCAGGAAACTGTAATTTAGGTTGTTTTTAGTTTCAATATCCAAGGTATTATGTGCTTCTTCTTGTTCTACTCTTTTGCGTAGTTTTAGCTCATTTTTCTTTACATTAGGATCTCCTAGTTTGATGCTATCAGATTGCTCTTGAGGCATTATTGAATTAATTTCTCCTGAAGCAATGGCATTGATATTCTCAAAATATTGCTGATTAATTCTATTGATGTTTTTTAAACTGTCTATTGTAAACTGTACTTCATACAAATTACGATACATTTTTTTATCAGGAAATCCTGGGATGAGTTGTTTCATAGGGGTAAGAAAATACAATAAGCTGATGAGAATAAAAATCAATGCAAAAGCACCAATGATTACTCTAATCAATTGTTTTCTCTTTAGACTAAATATGATTCGGTCTTCCTGGTTTTTCTTGCCAAATTCTTGAATGAATTTGAAATTGTCCTCTCGCTCTCTCAGCTCTTCGCTCATGGGCTGTCTTTAAGAATAATGGATAACAAAAGTAAAGTTTATCAACAAATTTTACTAATTATACGCCAAATAATTCAAGAATTTAATAAATTGGACTTTTAAAATACCATTTATGAAACTTTCTTATATCATTGCATTTGTTGGACTCAGTCTTTCTCTTGTTTCTTGCGATAAGTGTCAAGACTGTGAAAGGCAGCGAAAAACATATTATCACAATATCCCAAGTTTGTCAAAAATTCCATCGTATGAATTTAAAACAAATCCTTTGTTTAAAACAAAAATTGATACTTTTCATATAGGGGAACTTTGTGGTCCTAATTTACCAAGTGGAGGAGAAAGTATTCATAGAGATACGACATTTCAAACAAAGGCACATATCAATTTAGATAAATACAGCGGTGGTGGAATTGCCCTTATCGTTGAGCAAAAGACTATTTGTAAATAGTAAGCCTCTTTTATCTCAAAACACGTCTTTCATCCAATGCTTTTCTGTAAGCAGCGGCATTCTTAGAATGCTCGGAACTGGAGATTGCAAAGTTATGAGATCCATCAAGTGTAGGTTTTGCACACATATAGATATAGTTATGGCGTTCAAGTCTTAAAACGGCATCTATAATCACGCTATTAGGAATAGCAATAGGCCCAGGAGGAAGCCCTGGGTTTAAATACGTATTATAAGGCGAGTTTATTTTCAAATCTTTGTAAAGCACTCGCTTTATTCTTTTACCAGGATTTTTTTGCTGTATTGCAAAAATGACGGTCGGGTCAGATTGTAAAAGCATTCCTTTTCGGATTCTGTTATAGTATAATCCTGCAACAGTTCTAAACTCCGATTTCACATAAGTTTCTTTCTTTACAATAGATGCCAGAGTGGTAATCTCTATTGGGGTAAGTTTAAGTTTTTTAGCTTTTGCTAATCTTTTTTCATTCCAAAAATGATGATATTCTTTTAGCAAACGATCTCTAATAGTTTTGGCACTTTGGTTCCAATATACTTCATAAGTATTGGGTATAAAAATAGCGGGAAGTTGTTCTTGGGTCAAATTATTTTTTTGAAGAAAATCTATATCAGTAATAGCATCAATAAATTCCGTAGAATCTAGTTCCATTTGTGCAGCGATCTCCGAAGCAATTTCATAAATATCTTTGACTTCGTTAAATTTAAGTTTTATCGGAGTTCTTTCTCCTATTCTTAATTTATTAATGATGTCATTGAGAGAGCTTCCTTTCTTAAATTCATATCTTCCCCCAACCACTCTATTGTCTGTGAATTTTTTAGTTTCCGCTAAAAATTTAAAAAATTCAGGATTGTTGATAATCTCTTCTCCTTCGAGTAATTCAATCACTTTTCCCACATGGGCACCTTTAGGGATATAAATTACTTTTGAGGTGGAAACAGTGGCTCTGAAGATTTGATTATAAAAATGCCAACCTGTAGCGATAACGACCGCTGTTAAAATAAGAATCACGAAAGTTAGAATTCTATATTTTTTCATTTTCAATTGTCTTTGTTTATAAAAAATACACGGGTAATAAGCCGGATTCTGTATCTAGATTATCATTTCTCTAGTTCCAAAATCACTTTTGGAATCCATCGATCTACCCTCCGAATCAGCCGAGCAGACTTTTTTTGTATTGCTACAAAGCTTCGGTTTACATGATCTTTCTGCCCATAAGGTTTGTTCAGCTACACTATTTGCATAATGCACTGGTGAGCTCTTACCTCACCTTTTCACCCTTACCAACAGAATTGGCGGTTGTTTTCTGTAACACTAGCTGTCTCCAGTTTCCTGAAGCCTTCCCGTTAGGAAGTATGGTGCTCTGTGCAGTCCGGACTTTCCTCTTTTTGGCTCAAAGCCAAAAAGCGATAACCTTCCCGTGTGGTGCAAAAATAAATTTATCTTTCTGAAAACATTGCTTGTTTAGGAATTATCTTTTTCCCAGCACACCTTTTATCCCATCTAAACCATCGGTCAATTTTGCCAATTCTTCCAAAAGTGATTGCATATAACTATCCGATTGAGTCGATTGATTTTCTTTAAACGTTTGCTTGATGCTTTTCCACCTTTCTATTTCATCTTCTGTGAGTTGTTTCGTGAGTTCTTTATACTTTAATAAATTGGCTTCTGAGGCAGAGGTTAAAGTTTGAGATTCATTTTCATAATGCGTATTGACTAATATTTCTAATTCTTTAGCATTCATGATGGGGAGTATTTTCTCGGCTAGTTTATTCATGTCTCGGTAAGACCCTTGGAGTTTAAAAGAAGGTTCGGTACGGTAAGCATCATCCATAGAAGCCGATTCGATATAGGTTTTGTTTACTTGGAGAACAATATCTCTTATCTTCAATAGTTTTTCTAAGGTAGCTACATAGGTTTCTATATCACTCTTACTGTGGTTGCCCTTTAGGTTTAAGGTTCCTTGTTTGTTTCCTTCAATAAAATGGATGATTTCGTACAGATCGTCCATGCTTTGTGTACTCAGATTCCTTAGAATAGTATTTGAGCTCAAAGCATTTTCTACCATACTTAGTTCAAACAACTGTGCCGATTCTCCGATAATGTCTCCCAGATTATAAATGTCTGATCGGTTGGTGAGCATATCGGGAATTTGAAATTTTTCTCCACTTTCGGTATAAGGATTTCCTGCCATGATGATACAGAATTTTTTCTCCCTAAAATCATAAGTCTTAGGTTGACCATTATAGACTCCTTCTATTTTTCTTTGTCCGTCGGCAAGGGAAATAAATTTTTGTAAAAATTCTGGGTTGCAATGCTGAATATCGTCTAGGTAAAGCATCACATTATTTCCCATTTCAAAGGCGAGATTAAGTTTTTTGAGCTCTTCTCTGGCGGCCGAGTTGTTGGCAGACATTGGATCCACTGAAGTAACTTCATGCCCAATGGCGGGTCCGTTTATTTTCATAAAAGTCATCCCCATACGGTTGGCAATATATTCCATCAGGGTCGTTTTTCCGTATCCAGGCGGAGAGATGAGTAAGAGCATTCCCATCCGATCCACTCTTTTGTTGTCGCCAACGGTACCTAGTTGTTTGGCAAGATTGCTCCCAAAAAGTGGAAGATATACTTGGTCTATAAGTTTATTTCTAACAAACGAAGCCAAAACTTTGGGTTTAAATTCATTTAGTTTTAAACTCGCTTTTTTCTCTTGTAAAAGGGTTTGTTTAGCATTTTTAAAAGCTAAAAACTGCGGAATATATTCTTGTTCAAAACGGGTGAGTTTGTCAAAGAAGCTATGATAATTTAAGGTGTAGCTCCCGTTTTTTATCGAAGGATGTGCTCCAATGAGAGCAATTTCTTTTAGCGTTTCAGTTGTATTGACATGGGTAAATGAAGAAAAATCGAAGAGAATTAGAGCGATAATTTCATAAATATAGAAGAGTGTATCTGGGTCTTGGCTATTTTGTATGAAAGCCGATAACCAATATTGGCAGTAGGCAACTTTCTCTTCCAAGTTTTCCATCTTTTCTATACGCTTAGTAAAAGTGCTTTTTGCTTGATTGTTTTGGAGATGCGCTATAAATTCTTGATAGATTTTTTCTGCCTTTCGGCTGATTATGATTGAGTCTTCTTTTTGAAACTCCTCAAAAAGATATAAGGCAATGGTTCGGTTCTCTGTTGTTTTCCATCCTTTCCAGTCAGAATAGAAATGAGCTACAGCTTCTTCTAGCTCATCAATTAGAAAAGTGAAATTTTCCGATTTTGGGAACAGTTGGAGCACTTGCTGAGCAGCGGATATTTTTTCTTGCCAACTTTGATGTTTTTGAGGATTCAAACTCTTCCAAAACCATAAGGCTTTACCTCTTATTTCAGGAGAGAATTTTAACAATCCCATACTCTGTTGAATCTGCGCTAAGGCAGTTACTAAAGTTTCGGCATCACTATCGTGCACACCTTTGGTATATCCTTCGGTATAGTGTTTTGAAGTATATTCTTTGATGATTTTTTTTAGAAAATCTGGTTTGAGTAATTGTTCCGAAGTATATTTTTTTAGCATTTGAAAAGCTAAATACTCACTGCGGTAAACATGTGTGTTTTCCGAAACATATTCCGCATTCCAAAGAGATTGGTGATTTCGGATATTTTCGTCTTTCACCTGCTCATAAAAGTCTGAACCAGAAAGATGAAAAAATAGTTGGTGATCTTGCTCTACAATACTTAAATCTAACGGTTGTTGATTCACCCCAAAACGATGATTTCCAAAACGGATGATATGATCACCTTCTTCGTATAATTCTAGTTTATCTTTAAGTTTTCTGAGACTTTCTTCTTTGCTTATCTTTAATTTGGAAGCAATTTGTTCTGCTTTTCCAGAATCTTCCAGATCGTTGAGGTTTTGGATGATATCATGGATTTTGGCAACCATAATATCGGCAGCAAAGTAAGCGTGTATTTCTTCGGCAGTTCTAAAGGTTTGGGCCTTCTTACGTACGCCTTTCAAGATTCTATCTGCCGAGTTGGAAAGTGTCAGAGATCTTTTGTTGCGTTTTTCAATTAAGGCATTTTTTCGGGTTTCGAATGCCGAATAAATTTCTTCTCTTTTTTCTAAAATATGGTTGACAAATTCGTCATATTCGGCAAATTTCCCTTCTATTTCTTCTAGTTGAACTGATAGTTTAGTGAGGTATTCATCACATTTTTCGGGTGTTTGTGAAAGATCCAAAGCATTGAGCACAGACTGATCAAAAAGTTTTATTTGTGCCGTAAAATCTGCTTGAGCTTCGGCAGTCCCAAGATTAGAAAGTCTTCTTTTTAAGGAGGCTTTTACACGGTTGAGTTCCGCAAAAATGACCGAAATACCATCTATTATTTGCGTAGAATGTGCCGTATCTTCAATTTCCAAATTATTCACAATATCAATGAGAAGTTCTAGATCTGCACTAATTTTTTCCAATTCTTCGTGAAGCTTTTTCCCATCAATTACTTTTTTGACGGCTTCAATATTTGCCTCTTTTTCTTTTACGGCTTGGGTGTAAGGAAGCAAGGCTTCCGCATTCATCAAGAAATCTACACAGCGAGTAGAAATATGTCCTGTTTTTTCAACGATTTCGTTTTCTAGCGCTTCAATAAAGGCATTTTCGGTGTAGCGAATATCTTTGAGTCCAATTGTATTTCCTCTGAGTAATCTCAGATTAGCTAAAACTTCCACGAATTCCTGAATATCTTGAAAACGTGCGTGTTTTATTTCATCAAAAAGTTGTTTGGCTTCTTGAGAAAGTGCGTCGGTTTTTTCTTTTGCCTGTTTTTTGAGTTGAATGACTTTTTCAAACTCGTCTATGGCAGTATTTGCCGTGTTTTGAATTTCTGATAAAGGAACCGATAATTGTGCGGTTTCGGGCTCATGTATCCAATAGTAGGAATCAACTATATCTCCAGAAAGCTTGGCAATATCATCATAAAGCCCATCGTAAGAATCCTCTTTATTGAGCAAGCCAATGAGTTCCCTACTTTCTGCCATGGCTTTTACAAGGTCTTTATTCCCAATTTTATAAATCAAACGATCTGAATGTTCCGATTGAACGAGTGTTTTCTTGGTAAATGGCGTTTGCCAAATTTGGATTACATGGTGTTTGGTAGCGTCTTCTTCGGCTTTAAAATAAGAAAGTTCTCCATCGGGAAAAACGGTGTATCCGTTGCAAATAATGGGTGTTTTTATTTCTTGATCGATAATATTATAAAATATCAAAACAAAATCCCCTTTGGCTTCTTCGTAGAATACAAAGATAAAATCCTCTCCATTGGGAGCTGCAAGTCGTTTTAAGAACTTAACCTGCTCAATGCTTTTTTCAAAGAGTTTGTAAGTTCCAGTTTGAAGATAATAACCGTTTGGAAATAAAATTCCTTGATTTTCGGGAAGCAAAACAGTTGCATCTTTGATGCTGTCTATTTTATAGACTTCTTGTACTTTGTGGTTATACACAAAATATCGAAAATCTTCTTGGTAGGGTTTAATTTTTAGGATAATCAGATTACCTAAATCTGCATAGAAATACTCGGCATCATCTAGGGTTTGATCTTGAAATTCTACAGGTTCCGAAAAGATCCCTTGTCCAATGTCGGTATTGTCTTCTATCTTTATCGTAAGATCGCCACCAATGGTTTCTACAAATACTTTATCTAGAATAGAAACATGGGCATGTGTACCGTATCGGTGCATTTCTCTTACTGGTTTTTTCCATTCAAATTCATGTTGGTTTGGAAAACCATATTCAAAATCAGATCGATTATCGATATAACGCAATTGATTGTCATTCAAGAGCCATTTGAAGGTTTTTATATCATGAATTTTATCCGAAATCTGAAAAACCATGTGGACATAATTCCCAATAATGGCAAAACGAGCAAAAATAGTATCTCGATAGTATTTGTATAGGTTCTCGAAATCATTAATAAAAGCCTCATCATTAATGAGTGTTAAATCAATGGCTTTAAAATTTCCATTCTCAAATTGGTAGGCAGAAAAAACATCGGAAAGTTTAATTTGCGATCGCAGACCTATATGTACATTATACCCCAAAAGACAGGTATTTCCAAAAGAAATAATATCTCGAGCAATACAATTATTATCCGTATTGATCCTTTTATTGGCAATAATTTTTAGATCTACAGCACCAAAGACTTCTTTTCTGGAATTATTGAGCTTTTCCAGTCTTTCTAATAGATCTTTTTTTTGCTTTTCTAATCTTCCTTGTATGATTTCGTATGTACCAGTTTCTAGGCTCATATATTATTGTATTTCTAGTGTGGGGTAGGTTTATTTAATCTGACTTTTGATGATTTCTTGTGTAAAAAAATGGGCTCGTCTTGGAGTGATAAAGAGCTTGTCAAAAGACGGATGATAAGCTTCCGAAATAGTGGAATCTGTTGGGAGAAGTGCTGAATCTTTTTTCGAACTTATATACGAAATAGAATCAATGCGCTCCATAAATACGGGCTTTTTAGTTTCGGTAGAAGTTTGATCTGTAAGTAGGTATTCTTGTGAAAACAAAAGGCTGATCATCAAAACGCTTACCGCACTCATAATTAAGATGGGGAGCAGAGTATCTGCATTCCATCCAATATTCTTGGAGCTAAAAAGCATATAGAGAAAATAGGAAAATAATCCTGACAATATGCTGTATATGATGATAGTAAACATCCTTTTTATTGATAAAATTCCTGATAGGAGTTTTGTGTACCAAAAGCAATGTATCACTTTTGGTACAACTCCATTTTGTTGAAAAAACTAAACTATTTCTCTTGCTTAGGACAATTTATTTTGGTCCAAACCTAAAGCTTTCGCTAATCCTAATAATCCACTGATTCCTTGTTTTTCATCAGAAGAAGCTTCGCTTTGCAGTTTAAAAATAAGCTGGGCAATACTTAGGTTTTTAAGATCTTCTGAAGAGACTCCGTATTTGATTGCCATATCTCGTACTTTTTCTAAAAGATTTCCTTTTACGTCATCAGAACCTAAAATAGCGTCTTTTACATCGGTTACGGTTTCAGAATGTGCTACCAAACGATCGAATCCTTTGGCTCTAGTTACTTGCCCGATAATCTGGTCAAAGAACATGGTCTCTCCACCTACAATATCAATATTAGCAGCTTTTAGGGCTTCGGCAATTACCATAGCTTGTGCATCAGCAATTTCTTTTTGAATATTAATTTGTGCCAAGTCCACTTGAAGTTCTTTATCCAGTTTCAGTTTAAATTCTTCGTGTTCTCTACCTACACCATCAAATTTCTTCATGGCTTCTGCTTTTTCGTCTATTCCTACGGCTTCTGCAAAGGCTTTTTGTTTGATGATATCGGCCTCCGATTCTCCTTTTTGACGAATCACTTCTGCTTCTGCAAGACCTTGTTCCTTGAGTGCATCGGCTTTGGCTTTAATTCCGATAGCTTCCGCTAAGGCTTGTTTTTCTGTTACATTGGCTTCCACAAATCCTTGTCTTTCGCTGGCTTCTGCTTTGGCATGCATTACTTGAGCTTCCGAAATACCAATGGCAGCTTCTTCTTTGGCTCTCGCTTCGGCAATGGTTTTACGGGCATCTGCTTCTTTTACGGCAGCATCTTTTTGTGCCTGAGCTTCTATTTGCAGTTGTTCTGCTTTTTGTTTCGAAGCTTCTTTTTCGGCCTCAGCTACTTTTATTTGCTGAATCATATTTTCCTCGGCAGCTTTTTCTGCATGGGTAATCGCTACTTGTTTTTCTCTTTCGGCTTCCTTAAAAGCTTCCAGGTCTTTGATGTTTTCTTGTTCTTCTACAACTCCTTTTTCAAGCGCCACACGATCTCGGATTACGTCTTGGATATTTTTCTTTTCTACTTCCACTACTTTTTCCTTCTCGATCTGAGCGAGTGTAACTATGCGTTCTCTTTCGGTAGCTTCCAAAGCACGGTCTTTTTCCACTCTTTCGGTCTCGACAGCGTCTGTACGTTCTTTGTTTTTTTGAGCTACAATGATTTGGCGATCTTTGTTTTCTTCGGCAATAGCAATTTTCTCATCCGATGCAATTCGAGCATTTTCTGCTTTAAGCCTTTCTTCTGAAGCTACCTTGTCTATTTCAGCTTGTTCTCTAGCTTTAATATTGGCAATTTCACGAGCCTGTTGTTCTTCTTTTTCAGCCAGTTGTTTGTCGAGTTCCAAAATAGCTTCACGAGCTTCAACATCTTGCTTGCGGATGACTTTTTCTTCATCTCTTTTGATCAAATTGGCTTTTTTGTTTTGAATAGCCGTTAACTCGGTAATCTTTTTGATTCCCTCGGCATCCAAAATATTATCAGGTTTTAGATGTCCGATAGAAGTTTGTTCTAAATAATCGATGGCACAATCATCTAAAATATATCCATTTAGATCGGTTCCGATAATATTGATAATTTCGTCTCTAAACTCTCTACGAGCTTCGTAAAGTTCAATAAAATCGAATTTTTTTCCTACTGTTTTTAAGGCTTCCGAGAACTTGGCTTCAAAAAGTGCTTCTAAAGTAGCATGGCTTGAGGCACGGGTACACCCAATGGTTTGAGCTACCTTTTTGATATGCTCCACTTCATTGTTTACTCTTACAAAAAAGGCTACTTTGATATCCGCTCTCAGGTTGTCTTTACACAAAAGACCATCCGACGAAATACGTTCGATATCAATCTTTTTTACCGAAATATCCATGATTTCTACTTTGTGGAATACGGGAACTACATAAAGTCCTTTGTCCGTAGCTACTTTGGTTCCCCCGAAACCTGTTCTCACCAAGGCTTTTCCTTGTGGGATTTTTCGGTAGAACATGGCGATAATGGCGAAATATACAATCACCAAAAAGAGTATGACTCCTACTCCTATTCCTACAATGGATAAAATTTCATCTGTCATAGTGTTATTTTTAAGGTTTAATTAATTGGAATATGGTTTTACTAAATAAAAAGTTTTGGAGGAATCTTGAATAATGACCAAAATTTGTTGTCCGTATTCAATCTTCTGTCCTTCGAATGCTTTTACATTCAATATATAAGGGTTGCCTTCAATGATGAGTTCTGCCGTGCCGAGTTTTTCTCCCGAAATACTCGATTTGATATGTCCAAGCCTACCTTCAAAATTGATGGCTTGGTCACCATCTTTGTTGATGTTTTTAAAAAATGCTTTAAAAGGAATGGTGAACAATTTTGTGAGATACAAAGAAGGAATCAACAGAATAAAGAAAAGAATGAATCCAAAGGAATTGTCATAACTCCCCGTGATATAGGTGGATAAAAGCGTGGTAAACCACCAGAAGAAAATCCAACAGGTAAAAGTGAACATAAAAGGAAGTCCCACAAAATTGAAATGAATGAGTACTATTTGCCACCATTTGAGCTTTCTGGGAAGTCTTTTGGACAAAATATCTTCCTTGTTAATCTCAGTATTGGAAAGTTCTCCAAACTCAAAATCTTGTGTGGGAATTTGATGATTAATATCGGCATCAATATCTATATCAATATCTACGTCAACGTCGATATCTACATCCACATCCCAGTCCGTTCCCGTAAGCATAGAGATCACCCAATATAAAATTAGAATTATCAGTAAAATGGTGAGCGTCATATTGACTGGGGAGAATAAAATATCGATCATCTTTATTACTTTGTTTTAAGGTATTGTTTTGTGGAAAATTTACTATTGAACAGTAAACTTATTCATTTTCCGTCATTCCTAACTGATCTTTTAGTTTTTCTAGTTCAGTTTTTGCCGATTCTTTTTGCGTATCAATGGCTTTATCAATTTTTTTATCAATCGATTTTCCTTTTTCGGCAATGTCACCATAAGCTTCTGCCATGGCTTCTTCCTGAGCTACTTTTTCTTTCATGCGTTCTAACATTTCAACAGTAGAATCTTGATCGATTCTTGCCATTTCTTTGTTGATTTTTTTGGTTGCACTACTTACTTTTACACGAGCTTTAAGCGTTTTGAGTTCATTTTCCCATTTTTCGATGGTGCTTCTTAGCTCGCTGATATTTCCTTCCAAATTAGAAACAGATTGCGAAAGTTTGGTATGTTCTGTTTTGGCACCTTCGGCATGTTCTGTTTGCTGTTCCTTTTTTACTAAGGATTGAGTAGCCAAATTTTCGGCTTCAGCCATTTCCATTTCGCCTTGTTGTGCTTTTTTGAGCAGGAGTAAGGCTTTGGTTTGGTATTCCTCGGCTTTGGCAAGGTAACTTTCGTAGTCCTTATGGGCTCTTATTGTCGTAGCTTTTACTTCAGCAAGAGCTTCTAGGCTTTTTGCCAATTCTTCTTTCATATCACGGATACCTTGTTCCGTCATTTTTATCGGGTCTTCCATTTTATCAACGGCAGAGTTGGCTTCTGCTTGCCCGATTTTGAAAAGTCGTTTAAAAAAATTCATAATCTTTTATTTTTTTGATGAATACTTGAGTATCTCATTGGAATACTCGCTTAGTAGGAGACTTAATGAGTTGATGGAGGCTTCGAGTTCGTTTTGATCCAAATTTTCTAACTGAAGTGTATCTCTAAAAATCAGCTTCGTTTTAGATTCATCCAACACGAAGGCGCCATGTACCATGTCTCGGTTTTTTTTGAGCAATTCTGAATAGATTTCTGCCGTAGGGCTAGGAATGGTACAGAGGTATTGTTCCATAATCAAAATAGGATCTGCTAATCCTATGAGCAGATTTTTGATTCCCTCTGGTTCATTCTGTATCATCAGAATTCCATCTTTTTCATTTTGATAAGAAATATCGTATTTCAAATCAAGGAGGTAATTTTTTACTTTTAAGAAGCTATTGCTTTTCATATTTCGGTTAAAAAATTTTTGTTAAAGTAGTTATTTTGTATGATTTAAAGTTCAATTTACAGAAAATTAAATCAATTTTTGTTGTGTGTGTTCTCGATACAATTTCTTTTCCGTTTCTCTCCAAAGAAATCACTTGAAGTGACATACTCGATACAACCCTGTCAGTTCAGTCCCGATAATCTCGGGAGACCCATCGGGAAGTGGTTTTTGATGGAATGCAGTGGAGTCAAAAATTGTATCTCGATTTGTCAGTTCGAGTGGTTTTTGATGGAATGCAATGGAATCAAAAATTGTATCGAGAACTCATGGTAATAAAGTGAGTTTGTGGGGAAAAAATTTAGTTTAATATAATTCAGAAATTATTCTTTGTTCAGTAGTGATAATTAATCTGAGTATGCTCAATTAGGTTAATTAATACAGCTTTATAAATTAGTTTCAATTATTCGTCAAACTCACTATTCTGTTTTCCGTTTATCTTATAGAAACGGCTGTTCCACTTGCCGTGACCATCAGCATTCCACCACCATTTCCAACAGTTTCGTAGTCGAGGTCTATACCCACTACAGCATTGGCACCTAATTGTCTTGCCAATTCTTCCATTTCTTTGAGTGCAGTGTCTTTTGCTTCTCTCAAAACTTTTTCATAAGAGCCGCTTCTTCCTCCAACTACATCTCGGATCGAGGCGAAGAAATCTTTGAATATATTGGCTCCAATGATGGTTTCGCCCGTCACTATCCCATGGTATTGTACAATGTGTTTACCTTCAATAGAAGGAGTCGTAGTAAGTATCATTTCGTTATTTTTTTTTGTTTATGCAAATATTATTTGCGTTTATAATTCTACTTTTATGAGCTTTTTGTGCATTTTTATTTAAAATAAAACTATCTTTGCTCATATTGATAGCTCAAATATACAACTATTTTTTAATTATGCAAATAAAATTAGCAAAATGTCAACTTTTGGTAAGAACATAAAGAAAATTAGAAAGGCCAAAAATCTTAGTCAATTGGCTTTTGCCGAGCTTTTTGACCTCAAAAGACCTACTTTGGGTGCTTATGAGGAAGATCGTTCGATGCCGAAAATTGATACGGTGATACGTATTGCTAATCATTTTGGCATTTCTATCGATATTTTGTTGACACAGGAAGTAACTATTAATCAGTTGTCCAATATTACCGACGATTTATTGGTGCATGGACTATCTTCCATTTCGGTAGAGAATGAAGCCCCCGTGCTTTTTTCCAATTTATTACATGGAATTTCCATTTCGGATTGGCAGGAGAGCATCGAGCAATCTAAAAAAATGGTTTTCCCTTTTGCTCATTTTCCTTTTGATTTTGTTTTGAAGCTAGAAGCTTCTCTCGGGCAGTTTCAGTCTGGAGATTGGCTTTTTTGTACTTATCATCAGAACGATGATAGCACGGCTTGTTTGTATTTAAATGCGGAAGATGAATTGACTTTTTCGAAAGAACTAAGAGATGATGCCGTTTATATAAATGCTGTTTTGAGTATATCTATAGCTCAGGAGCAAGCCGAAGTGGCAGAGGAAAGTTTGGAAGAACGAGTAAAACGTTTGGAAGCTTTGATGAAAGGTTTGTAGAGTACTATTGTAAGCCCCCTTTGAAGGGCTTTGAAGGGGGATGTTCTACAACGGAATACTTCTAAAAAAAACTATGGATAAATAACACCGTTTTGAGATGTTTCATTTGGTGATAGATCTTCGTTTATTGTCTATTTTTTTGCTGATTGGTTGCAGCTTTCATATTTCTTTGGAAAAGTATGCCATCAAATCCTTTAAATAACTTTCCTTTTTTAGTGCCCAATACGGAGGATTCTATTTCCATATTTTTATAGGGCAAAGAAAGTGTTGAGGTATTCAGTAATCCATAGTACATGCTTTTGTTTTTGAGAAGCTCATATTCTAAACTAGTTTCATTTGCAGAGAATGTATCAACTTGACTCCTAAATACTGTGCCACTAGTTCCTTCTCCTTTTATCAGACCGAGAGAAAAAGATTCATTACCATATTTTTGATTGACATACATACCGAATAATTGGGCTCGCTGATACCAGTTTTTGTCTTCAGGTTTGTTGTATTCAAATTCACTGATATCTTTTGTGATATGGAAATTGGCTCCCCAAATGATAATCTTTTTATTCGGATACTGCTCTAGAATCCATTCTAGATTTGAGAACATTTGAGCATCTCTTTTTTCAATGGCTATGCTTTCGTTTTCGAAAGTATATTGATTTAGAATATAGTTTTTGTATTTGGGTAGATTAGATTCAATATTCGAAATTTGCTGAAGTATCATGGCTTGATGAGCAATATCCCATGTAATTACAGAGTCTTTAAGATTATTAATTCCTTTTTCAAAATCTATTAACTCATCTATACTAACCAAAGATTTGTTTTTAGTAGATTTAAACAATTGTGTTTGTATTTTGCGAAGAGCTTTCAATCTCTTCTTGTAATCTGGAGAAATCTCCACGTTTTTTATAATAAATGGATAGAAGTATGCTGCTGAATAGAAATCAAATATGGGTTCTATACCAAGAATATTCATCGATTGGTTTTTAGCTATTTCTTTTAATTGAGAAACTTCGTTGCTATTAGACCAAATATAGAACCAGCTTTGTTCTAACGTGGGAACACCAATTTTTTTATGAATAGGTAAGTTATTGTCTGCAAGGTATAAACTAAATAATGATCCACCTTCTAGTGCAAGTATTTCCCAATTATCATGTTTATTTAAATAGTCCACAATCTCTGACTTTAATTCGAAGGCTGAACCGTCTCCATGTCCAGTTTCGCCTAATAACAAAATTCTTTTTCCTTGTAAAGATTCTTGAATGTCTTCAAATAATTGTCGTTTCTCATTTCTTTGGTATGCCGTGAAATGTTTAGAAACTTTAGATAATTCACTTTCTGATCTTGTACAACTAAAGAGTGTTATGAGGCTTAGTAGTAAAGAAAGCTGTTTCATTATTAAAGTATTTATGTTTTTTTTACTCCAAAAAACTTTCCAAGTCTTTATTGGATATTATTTTGTGTATTCCATTCTCCACAAATAGGGTAGTGGGAAGTAAATTTATTCCAATATCCGCATTTTTTCCTTGATGTTTTAAAAAATGGAGTTCGGAAATATCTTCTCGATGCTGCAAGAATGTTTTTAATAAGTCTGTTTTTTCATCTGAAATCATGATTATTTCTAAAGATTCATTGCTTTGAGCAATCTCATTGAGTAAAGGAAATTTCTCAATACACGGAGAGCAGTAAGTCGCCCAAAATGACACGATATACGTTTTGGTTTTAAGATCTTGATAAGAAAATGGACTCCCATCCAAATATTCTAGTTTAACGTAAGTTCGATGTAAGGGATTAATTTTAATACTTGATTTCAATATGTTATTTGAGTTTTATAAAGTATCGAATAGGTAATTTTAAAATCGACCTATTTTTAAGGATTACGGAAATCACGGTAAAACTTTAGTAAAACCCCTTAGCTCCAGAGGCTTCTGGAGATCCAGGGGTTGCACTTAAGTTTTACAAAGGTTTTTGTGATTCTTAAAAATAAGTCTTGAACTTTTTTTGTTTCTTTTTTTGCTTCAAGGCAAAAGAAAGAAAATCAAAGCGATAGCGTCGAAGTGTAGCTCGATTCTTACGTCGAACTCACGTTAGTTTAGCTTCAATATCTAGGTTGATTTCCCCTTGTTTATACTCGGTAAGGAAATCTGAAAGGTTGATATCCTTTGGAATTTCTTTTTTGCTCGGTTTTGTTTGAGTTTTTAGGGGGTTCTGTATGTCCTTTTCGTCTTTATTGTTCAAAATATAATATCCGATGAATAATAGGATGACAGTTGAAAGCAAGATTATTGTTCTTTTCATATTTTAATAAATTTCTGATGAAAAACCCTTCCAAAGGAAGCTATTTTGATATAATAGATCCCTTTGGGTAGGTCCAATACATCTACCTGTAGCCAGTTTTTATGGTACTTTTCTATAAAAGTTTTCACTCTTTGCCCTCTGCTATTAAAGATATGAATATCCATCGCCTCTAGGTTTTCTTCTGTACGGATATTGAGCAGTTCTTTGGCTGGGTTAGGATATACTTGAATAGCGAGCATATTTTCCAACTCTGTTGTTCCTATTTCGTACATCTTTTTCCCGATAAATCTTAAAGAGTATGGGGTTCCACTTGGAGGAGGGCCTGGAATGAATTCATTATTAGCCCAAAGACTGTCTTTTCCATAAAACCAACTAAACTTATAATAGTTGGGGTCATTTTCTTGATAATTAAAATCTGCAAAGCAAAAATCATAAGATGTATAAAGATATATTGTAGCATTACCCCAAGGGGTAACGGTTTCACTAATAATACAGGTTGTAGTGTCCAATTTGTCCACTGTGACTACCCAATTCTTAGAAGTCAGAAGCCATTCATTTGAATAGGCATTGGTTTTTTTGAAACGATCCCCAACATAAACACCCAAAAGCGAATCCGGTGTTATTTGAGCGTAGGAATCGTGAATTGCTATACTCAAAAGAAGAAGGATTAAAAAAATATGTTTCATATCTTAATAAATTTCTGATGAAATACCCTTCCAAAGGAAGTTATTTTGATATAATAAATTCCTTTGGGAAGATCTAAAACATCTACCTGTAGCCAGTTTTTATGGTACTTTTCTATAAAAGTTTTCACTCTTTGCCCTCTGCTATTAAAGATATGAATATCCACCGCCTGTATATCTTCTTCTGTACGGATATTGAGTAGTTCTTTGGCTGGGTTAGGATATACTTGAATAGCAAGCATGTTTTCCAGCTCTGTTGTTCCTATTTCATACATCTTTTTCCCGATAAATCTTGTGGAATATGGAGTTCCTGTAGGTGGTGGACCTGGAATGAATTCATTATTGCCCCATAGACTGTCTTTTCCGTAAAATCTATTAAATCTATAGTAGTCGGGATTGTTTTCTTGATACTCAAAATCTGAATTACAAAAATCATAAGGAGTAGTGAAAACAAATGGCTGACTCCCAGATGGAGTGATGCTTTTATTTGAAAGACAATTTAGTGTATCTAAATCCTTGATGGGTACAGTCCAATTCTCAGAAACGATATACCAATTGTCAGAATTAGCATTATGATTATTATAGTACTTCCCAACATAAACACCCAAAAGCGAATCCGGTGTTATTTGAGCGTAGGAATTGTGAATTGCTATACTCAAAAGAAGAAGAATTAATGATAAATTAGTTTTCATCGGATAGAAATTTTATTTTAGAATATAGAGGGGGTTCCACTGTGGTGTCGGGTTCTATTTTTGGTATAAGGTCATAAGGCTCACAAATATGTGTTCCAAAAATGGTGGTTGCCTGAGGTTTTAATTCCACCTGATTGTGAAATACGATATCCTCAGCGCTCATAAAAGTGACTTCTTCCGAATTATCGAGATTTAGTTGGCAACCTAGCCCTCCAAATTCAATATTTTTATAGAGTTGTTCATCATAAGTGCTTGCATCAAAAACAGAACAATACTGTTTGGATATTTCACAAGCTTGTTTTAGCTGATATACCCTCACATAGTCTAGTTCATATACATAAGGGAATGCAGTTCCGTTGGTGCTTAGTGTGTCAAAATCGATTCCAAAATTTCTATTGGGAGAATAGATATCTATCCAAAGAGGCATAGGAACGAGGGAGTCTGTTGGCATAGATATTTCTTGCTCAAAGTCTCTGATTTTTACTCCGTCCAGATAAAATTCTATTTCGGACGAAGTCCAAAGCATACCAGCTGTGTGCCATTCGTTTGAGCTGATATAGCCATGTCTTCCTGTTTTAGAGATATGACTACTAGCACTACCTATTGGTCTATAATGCACATTGGTAGTATAAAGATTGCTTAGATTGTTCTCTTGGTCATAGCCAATTTCAAAAATATCGATCTCACTCCAGTGATTTTCGTACCCGAAATTTGATCCATCTTTATCAGCACTATAGAGCCAAAAATTGGGTCCAAACCCAATATGTCTTTTGGGGGCAGTAGGGGGCGGAGGAAGGCGAAAACGGATTTCAAAATAGCCATATTTAAAGCTTTTTTTGGAAAAGAGCATTCCTGTAGTGTACTTATAAGGTAAATATCGGCTACTTACAAAGCATCTATACCCAGTAGAGGATGAAATATCTTCCCCAGGGCCATATACCATATCATCACAAGAATCACCGTCTATGGTTATTCCATTGGCGTAGCATGGTGCCCAAACCCAGATATTACCATCGTAATTTTCTTTTCGGGTATATAGTTTTACCGTACCATTAGAGACCTTGCAGTTTGTGGTATCTGGTCGGTAATCGGTTGTTTGGTCTCTCCATTTATGATAAGCCAGTTCATATATTTTTTTAATTGTTCCATCATCGTAATAGTCAATGAATAGATTAGTAGCGGTGTTCCATGGTGTTTTTTGTTCCCATTTGTCTGTATTGATGAGACTATCACTAAATTCATCATTAAAAACTAGATGATAATTCTCCCCTATAGGTAAACTCTGTGCTACTGTCCCTGACGAAGTGGAGAGTAGTAGCACAAACAATAATATGTGTATCTTCAGTGGTTTCATATCCTATACTTTAGAATTAGTGAATGATGAGCATTAGCTTGGAATCAACCACATAATCATCAACTATCAGGACATAGTGATAAGTTCCGGCAGGCAACGATGAGGCATCCAAAGTATAGGTTCCTGCTCCTGTGGAGTATATATCATATTCGTCTTTTTGTTGTCCCCAAAAATCATAAACGACTATTTGGGCTTCAGTGAAAGCAGACTGAATATCATAGGAGATAGAGGTTGTGGCATTAAAGGGATTTGGAGTGTTTTGTCCTAAACTGGCAGTAATTCCTTTTTCATTGATAATATCGGTATTGATACTTTCTACTAAATCATTCAGCCTGTTGACTTCAGATTTTAGACTCTCAATGATTTGTTGCTGTTCTTGTATCCCTTTGACTAAAACAGGGATGATTTCTGTATAATTTACACCTTCTATACCTTGAATTTGAGAAACAATATTAGGGAAAACGGTATCTATCTCTTCTGCAATAAAACCAAAATGTTTAGGCTCTGTAGCCTCAGGTAAACTTCTATTTTTTTCGGCTTGAAGAGTTGCGTTTTTAACAGGGTCGCTATCAGATAGAGGTAAAGAGTCTCCAGGTGAAACGGTCAAATCATAATGATAACTAACGGGTCTCATTTTCATAATACTGGACAACCCATGATCTAGGCTATTAATGTTCTTTTTCATGCTCTGCCCACTCCATACATAATTCCCATGAGATATAGTGTTACCTCGTACTTGGAGACGAAAGTTGCTTTGCGTACTGTAGGTGGACCACCAGAGAAAAGAACCTGTTGCGACTTGTTGGACATAGCCTTCATTGGGTTTCATATTGATTCCTACAAAACCAGCATCGTGGATAAACATTTTATAATTTCCAGAATGCCAAGAATTCCAAGGTTTCCAAAAATTAAGTCCATGATTCCAATGTTCGATAGACCATGATCCATTATTGTTATTTGGGTCTTCTCCAATACCAAAGGTGAGATACCTATAATTACTATATCCAAGTTGAATGGCGGCATCGTTCCTAATTTTGAATGCTCCAACTTGAGCAATCATACTCGTACAGTAGAATAGAAATGTGGTGATAAAAAATAGCTTTTTCATAAGTAAATAAATTTAGGTTAATTATTCGTGTATTCCGAAATGGAATGAACTAATTCAGGTACAAGTTACTAAATCTATGTTAAATATAAGATTGAAGCGTTGATTTTTAATAATATAGATTTTCACCAATACATTATTTCTGTACAAAGAATTCACATCACAAAAAGTCGTGACAGGCTATAATAGTCGGTTAAACAGGTAGGGTGATTGCTTTGATTTTTTTTTTTTTTTTTTACAGGATAACTATCTAGAAATATAAGCTCCACAAACATAAAAACCAAAAATAAACTCATTTTTACTGAGGTATTTTTATCTTTAAGCCTAAAATTATTTGATTATGATGCTTACAAAACGGCTTTTTGTACTTTTTATTTTAATGAGTTTTTTTTCTTGCGATTCAGTGCCAGATCTTTATAAGGATAATCAGGAGGTGATAAAAGACAGTGGAGCGCCTAACAAAGCCAATGAGGATAACACTGTTTTTCCATCTGGAAAAAAGTACACTTATAATATTTGGATTCAAGATGCAAATAAAGTGAAAAGTCAAATTGTGATAGTATGGGATGCGACTAAAAAACAATTCGATTGGAGAAAAGAAAGAAAAGGAGACAGAGCCGAAGGTATAGAAAATATATACCCGATAGATAAAGTGGTTTTGGTGAGTCATGAGAATACAGAACATACAAATACGCTCAATACGGAAGTTCGGTGGGAATTCTGGAATAGACCACATGGAAAACTAGGGATCTCTGAAAAACACCATGTTTTTGAGGACAAGGAGGCGTTAAATATGGAATTCCCTCAAGCCTATTTTATGGAAGAATTTTCTAAAATTCCCCCTCCCAATGCTTCAAAGAACATATTTGTTGGTCAGAAATGGGAATACCAAGGAGTAAAATTTCAAACCACAGCACAAGTGTATCGAAATACTTTTTATGGAAAAAAGCTTGTTTTTCTTTTACAAGGGACGAATAAGTTTGGAAAAGGAAAATATACCTATCATCCTAAATACGGATTTCTAAAAATGGAAATGAAAAATAGAAGCGGAAATACCCTAGTTTTGGAATTAGTGGGAAGAGAGAACTAGTGCTAAAACCCCCTTAATCAATTCATTTGTGAAGCCGAATTTTCATTATTGAAAAAAAACTTAAAAACTATCTTATTTAGAATCGTTTTAAACTGCAAAAAAAAAGGTTTCTTAATAAAAGTTAAAGCAATGAAAATTTTATTTTTGCAAGTGATGGAAGAACCTTAGATCTGAGAGGAAAGCGCTATAAATCACGTAGTTAATTGATTATCAGGTGTTAAGGCTTAGTTGAATTAAGATAAACTGACTCAAAAAGTAATGACAAAATTGAAGTCTTTACAACTGCTAGTTTTTGCTGTGGTATTCACAGGGTTCTCATTTTTAATGAGTACGCCTGCTAATGCCCAAGATGCAGCCAAAGGAGAGGAGCTTTTTAAAGCGAATTGTGCGGCTTGTCACGCCTTAAACAAAAAACTAGTAGGTCCCGCTCTTTCTGGAGTTACAGAAAAGAGGGAAAAAGAATGGCTCGTTAGCTGGATTAGAAACTCACAAGATATGATCAAAGCAGGAGATCCTGATGCGGTTGCTATCTTCGAAGAGTACAATAAGTCACCGATGACGGCATTTGCTCACTTCTCAGACGAGCAAATAAACGATGTATTGGCTTATATCGAAAATCCACCAGTAAAGAAACAAGAAGCAGCTGCTACTACCAACGGTGGTGCAGTGGAAGAAGACAACGGAAGTGGCGGAATAATTGCCATTATCGCTGCTTTGGTAATCTTGTTGGCAAGTTTTATGGCGGCTGTAAAGGCTAAAAACGCTGTAAAAGAAGCAATGGATGACGAAACACCAACGATGCTCAATCAAGTGAAAGCTTGGCTGAAAAGAAATCCAGGTGTTACCATTGTAATTGTTTCAGTTTTGGTTATTTTAGGAGTAAAAGATACTTGGGAAGGCGTTTTTGATACCATTGGGGTAGCCCAAGGATATCAGCCAGAACAGCCCATAGCTTTCTCACACAAAATTCACGCTGGAGATAATGGAATCGACTGTAATTACTGTCACTCGGGTGCTCGTCACTCAAAAACGGCAGGAATTCCTTCTGCTAATGTTTGTATGAATTGTCATACTTATATTAACGAAGGAACAAACACAGGAACCAAAGAAATCAGTAAGATTTACGAAGCAATAGGATACGACCCTGAAGTACGTTCATATAAAGAAAACTATGATCAAAAGCCAATTGAATGGGTGAAAATCCACAATTTGCCAGATTTATCATATTTCAACCACTCTCAGCACGTAAGCGCAGGAGGAATTGAATGTCAAACATGTCACGGTCCTATCGAGACTATGGAAGAAGTAAAACAACATGCCCCACTTACTATGGGATGGTGTGTTGAGTGTCATAGAAAGACAGAAATCAATACGGATAACCCTTATTACGAAAACCTCAATAAGCGTTGGGCAGAAAAATTCCATGGAGAGAAGATGACTGTCGATAAAATTGGTGGTTTAGAATGTGGAAAATGTCACTACTAATTTCCTAATTACTAAAAAAAATGGCTAGTAAAAAAATATATTATTCAAGTATTCAGGAGTTAGAAAAACATCCTGCAATCGAGGAAATACAGTCAAGAGAGTTTCAAGAATCTCCTGAGGAAACAACGGAAAAGGTAGAAGAATCATCAACATCAAGACGTGATTTCTTGAAGTTTGTAGGATTTAGTACCGCTGCGGCAACAATTGCTTCATGTGAAGCTCCTGTTTACAAGGCAATTCCTTATGTTGTAAAACCAGAAGAAGTAGTTGCTGGAGAAGCCAACTGGTATGCATCTACTTACTTTGATGGACATGACTACGCATCTGTTTTAGTAAAAAACAGAGAAGGTCGTCCTATTTTCTTAAAAGCAAACCCAGATGCAGCCTACGGAAAAGGTCTTTCGGCTCGTGTGATGGGATCACTACTTTCTTTGTATGATTCAGGAAGAGTAATTAACCCAATGAAAGGGGGAGAAGACTCAAACTGGGAAACAGTTGACAAAGAAATATCTTCAAAACTAAAAGCACTTTCTGCCGATAAAAGAATGGTATTGATGACTTCAACAATCATCTCACCATCAATAAAAGCAGTTATTGAAAAATACAAAACAACTTATACAAACTTTTCGCATGTAACCTACGATGCTGTTTCTTACAGTGCCATGCTAGATGCAAACAAAGAAATGTTTGGAAAAAGAGTTTTACCTACTTATAAGTTTGATAAAGCAGATATCATCGTTTCTTTCGGAGCCGATTTTATCCAAGACTGGACAGAAAATGAATTTGGTGCCGATTATGCCAAAGGAAGAAATCCAGAGTCAGGAAGAATGAATAAGCATTACCAGTTTGAGGCAAATATGTCTCTAACAGGTTCCAATGCCGATTATAGATTCCCAATCAAACCATCACAAGAAGGACTTTTACTTTTGAACTTGTACAATATGCTTGCTCAAAAAGCAGGTGCTCAAACCTACAGTTCAAAAAAATCTAATCTTGATGAGCAACTAAAAACTGTAGCCAATGAACTTTGGGTAGCCAAAGGGAAATCATTGGTTGTTTCTGGTTCAAGTGATAAAAATATCCAAATGGTAGTCAATAAGATCAACGAATTGATTGCTTCTTATGGATCTACTATTGATATGGACAATGTATCTTTCCAAAGACAAGGAAATGACGCAGATGTTGCTCAACTTATCAAAGATATGAACGCTGGAAAAGTTGGAGCTTTAATGCTTCACAATGTAAACCCAGCTTACACACTTCCATCGAGCCTTAAATTTGCAGATGCTATTAAAAAAGTAGCACTCACTGTTTCTTTTACATTAAAAGAAAACGAAACTACAGCTTTGTGTGAGTATATCACTCCAGATAATCATTTGTTTGAATCTTGGGGAGATGCACAACCAACAAAAAACTATATTGGATTAATCCAACCTACTATTTCACCATTATTTGATACACGCCAATGGAATGTATCATTATTGAAATGGTTAGGTGAAGAGACTGATGCCTACACAGCCCTAAAAACTTATTGGGATACCAATTTGTTAAACGGACAAAGCTGGAATCAATGTCTTCATGATGGTTTCTTAGCAGATACGAAAGCGGCAGCTGTTCTTCCAACAGAAGAAGCACCAGTAGTAGCAGCAGAAACAGAAACACCAGAAACGGCAACTTCATCAGCTGTTGATTTTATGGCTATTGCCAATGCGATTAAGGCTAATGCAGGAAAAGCTTCTGGACTTGAAATGACTCTTTATACAAAGTCTGGTATCGGAAACGGAAGTCATGCTGACAACCCTTGGTTACAGGAACTTCCAGATCCAATTTCTAAAGCAACTTGGGACAACTACCTTACGGTAAACGCTTCAGATGCTAAAGAATGGGGACTTGAAAACGAAATGCAATCAAACGGATCTATCAACGGAGCTTATGTAACATTGAGCAACGGATCTACAACTATTGAAAAAGTACCAGTACTTGTTCAACCAGGACAAGCAAGAGGTACAGTAGGATTGGCTGTAGGATATGGTAGAACCCATGCAGGTAAAGAAGTATTTAATTTTGGAATCAATGCTTATGAGTTGTACAACAACTTCTCATTGACAAGCGATAACTTCAAAATTGAAAAAACTTCTGGAGCAAGTGGAGGTCACGAATTTGCCCTTACACAAGTTGCTTCAACTGCTATGGATCGTTCGGAAATCATCAAAGAAACTACTTTTGCTGAATTCCAAAAAGACCCAACTGCTGGAACCGATCATATTTTCCTTGATACTCATAAAGGAAAGAAGCATGTAGAAAAAGTAACCCTTTGGCAAGAATTTGAAAGAGATGTACATTTCTGGAATTTGAGCATCGACCTTACAAAATGTAATGGTTGTGCAGCCTGTGTGGTAGCTTGTCATGCAGAAAACAATGTACCAGTTGTAGGAAAAGAAGAAATAAGAGTAGGACGTGAGATGCACTGGTTGCGTATCGACCGTTATTACTCATCTGATACAACAAAAGAAAATGCCAATACAGATGGATTGATGGATGTAATTGACATGTATTTAGACATGGAAATTCCTTCAGAAACTCCACAAGTGGTATTCCAACCAACAATGTGTCAGCACTGTAATCATGCTCCATGTGAGAATGTATGTCCAGTAGCTGCAACTTCACACTCACGTGAAGGGTTGAACCACATGGCTTATAACCGTTGTATCGGAACAAGATATTGTGCAAACAACTGTCCTTACAAAGTAAGACGTTTCAACTGGTTCCAATACTCACAAAATGATGATTTCGATTTCGTAATGAATGACGAATACTCAAGAATGGTATTGAACCCAGATGTAGTTGTAAGATCTAGAGGAGTTATTGAAAAATGTTCTATGTGTGTACACATGATCCAAAAGACAAAACTAGACGCCAAGAAAGCAGGTCGTCAAGTGAAGGATCACGAAGCACAAACCGCTTGTACTTTAGCGTGTGACACAGGAGCAATGGTGTTTGGAGATTCAATGAACAAAGACCACGAAGTGGCAGAGTTGAAAGAATCACCAAGAGCTTATCACTCTCTAGAACAATTGAACACACAGCCATCTGTGTGGTATCAAACAAAAGTAAGAAACCTATAATTTTAGCGATAGTATAAACAGTTTATTATGCATTACGAATCACCTATACGTGAACCTCTTATTCTGGAAGATAAGACTTACCATGAAATCACAGAGGATATCGCTCGTCCGATAGAAGGAAAAGCCAATAAACATTGGTGGATTCTTTTCAGCTTTTCCCTTGTAGCATTCCTATGGGGAATAGGATCCATTGTTTACACCATTTCAGAGGGAATCGGTGTTTGGGGTCTAAACAAAACCGTTAACTGGGCTTGGGATATCACCAACTTCGTATGGTGGGTAGGAATCGGTCACGCCGGAACCCTTATCTCAGCCGTACTTTTATTATTCCGTCAAAAATGGAGAATGTCAATCAACCGTTCTGCGGAAGCCATGACCATTTTTGCGGTAGTCCAAGCCGGACTTTTCCCAATCATTCACATGGGACGTCCTTGGCTCGCTTATTTTGTAATGCCAATCCCAAATGAGTTGGGAACCCTTTGGGTAAACTTCAACTCGCCACTACTATGGGATGTATTTGCAATTTCTACTTACCTTTCTGTATCATTGGTATTCTGGTATATGGGATTAATTCCTGATTTTGCCATGATCCGTGACAGAGCAAGAGTAGGAAAATACACACAGAGAATTTATAAAATCCTTGCATTCGGATGGACTGGAAAGGCTAAAGACTGGCAAAGATTTGAATTAATCTCTTTGGTTCTTGCAGGACTTGCAACGCCACTGGTACTTTCGGTACACACCATTGTATCTTTTGACTTTGCTACCTCTGTAATTCCAGGATGGCACACCACGATTTTCCCTCCTTACTTTGTTGCAGGAGCGATCTTCTCAGGATTTGCCATGGTACAAACCCTTTTACTTGTAATGAGAAAAGTAACCAATATGGAAGCATATATCACGATGCAACATATCGAGTTAATGAATATCATCATTATGGTTACAGGATCTATCGTAGGGGTTGCTTATATCACGGAGCTTGTTATTGCTTGGTATTCTGGAGTAGAATATGAACAATACGCTTTCCTAAACAGAGCAACAGGACCTTACTGGTGGGCGTACTGGTCAATGATGACTTGTAACGTATTCTCACCACAGTTTATGTGGTCTAAAAAATTGAGAACAAACATCGTGTTTACATTTGTACTTTCAATCTTTGTAAACATTGGAATGTGGTTTGAGCGATTTGTAATCATCGTAACCTCTCTACACCGTGATTTCTTGCCATCTTCTTGGTCAATGTTTTCACCAACATTTATTGATGTAGGAGTGTACCTTGGTACTATCGGATTCTTCTTCGTACTTTTCTTATTGTATGCAAGAACATTCCCTGTAATTGCACAGGCCGAACTAAAATCTATCGTTAAGTCTTCAGGTTCACAATACAAAAAAGGAGGAGATCATCATGAGTAATAAAGTATATGCAATTTACGGTGACGACGATATCCTAATGGATGCCGTTAAAGATATCCGCGGAAAAGGCGTTCATATCGATGAAGTTTATACACCTTTCCCAGTGCACGGACTCGATCATGCACTTGGATTAAAACACAGCCGTTTGGCAATTGCTTCATTTATTTATGGAGTGATCGGAGCCATCTTCGCCTTGTGGATGATGTGGTATATTATGATTTATAATTGGCCACAAAATATTGGAGGTAAACCAAGCTTTAGCTTAATTGATAACTTACCTTCTTTTATCCCAATCACATTTGAGCTAACAGTAATGTTTGCTGCCCACTTGATGATTATTACTTATCTTATTCGTTGTAAACTGTATCCAGGTTCGAATGCAACTTCACCAGATCCAAGAACAACAGATGATAAGTTTTTGATGGAAATCCATGCTCATGGAAATGAAGAAGAGTTGAAGGCTATGATGCTTGAAACTGGAGCAGAAGAAGTAAAAATTCAAACTGAAGAATAAGTAAGGAAGATATGAAGATTATTACCAACATAGCCAAGCCCATAGTAGCTTCTTTGGGTATCGCTTTCGCCCTTACATCTTGTGGTGCCGGGAAAGATGATCCAGGATATGAGTATATGCCAAATATGTACCGTAGCCCATCTTATGAAACTTATGGAGAAAATAAAATCTATGAGGACAATATGGCTGCAAGAACCCCTGTAGAAAATACCATTCCAAGAGGATTCATGCCATTTGAGTATGAAAACAATCTTGAGGGATACAAAAAAGCAGGTGAAGAAATGAAGAACCCTTTCGAGATGAATGAAAAAGAAACGAAGGAAGGAAAAAAACTTTATCTTCAGTTTTGTGCCCATTGTCATGGAAAGAAAGGAGACGGGAAAGGATCTATTAAAAATCCTATCTACGGAGCTGTTCCATCTTATGCCGATGATGCACAAGCAAGACGTAGTGGATCCACTATGAAGAATTTGACAGACGGACATATTTATCACACCATCACTTATGGACTCAATGCCATGGGACCTCATGCCTCACAACTTACGGCTGAAGAAAGATGGAAGATCACAGGATATGTTCACGTTTTACAACAAGGGAAAAAATAATAGAAAAATTACTTAGGAACGATGTATACTTTTTCACAAAAAGCAAAAGTTTTTTCTTTCATCCTTATAGCTATTGGAGTTATTGCGGGAACCCTTGGGTTTATGTCTGCAAATTCTGAGCATCATACCGATGAAGAAATAAAACACCAAGTCGAAGTTTTTGCTAAAGAACTTGGATTTGATATGCATAAGCAATTTTCAGAAAAAGAGATTAAGGCAAACATTAAAGCACAAGCGCTAAAAGATGCCGATTTACCTCATAGCGAGCATGCACACTATTTCGGTGTTTACGCTCCACTTTTCGAAAAACTTGCGGATCATTATCATGCACATTTTACAGAACAAGAAATGAAGGACGCAGACTCCGTTGAGAGAGTTAGCGATATCGCAATTCATTATTTCCACGCCAAGCATCAAAGACCTTGGTCTGGACTTATGTTTGCAAACTTCTTCTTCTTTACCATTGCCTTAGGAGCTTTGTTCTTCTATGCAATTCAATACGTATCACAATCAGGTTGGTCTGCACTAATCTTGAGAATTCCTCAAGCAATGTATTCTTACTTAGTTGTTGGGGGTGGAGTAATGCTTTTCATTATTGTAATGGCAGTAATGCACAAACACCACCTATATCACTGGATGGATGAATCTTTGAGATTTACTCACCTGATTCCAGGAGCTGAAGGAGCTTTAGAATATACTAATGATGATACTGTTGCTGGAGCCGTTGTAAACCCAGATTACGATAAACTTATCGCAGGAAAGGCAGGATATCTAAACAATCCTTTCTTTTTGCTAAGAGCAGTTATCTACATTGTTGGATGGATTCTTTTTGGTAGAGCATTAACAAAATTCTCTATTCGAGAAGACAACGAAGGTGGAACAAAATGGTATAAGAAAGCATTTAAAAGATCAGCTGTATTTGCTGTATTCTTTGCCGTAACATCTTCTATGATGGCTTGGGATTTCACAATGTCAATTGATCCACACTGGTTCTCTACTTTATACGGATGGTTTGTATTCTCAGGATACTGGGTTTCGGCAATTACTGTAATGGCATTAATTACTGTTTTCTTAAAGAAACTAGGATACCTTCCACAAGTAAATGAAAACCATTTCCATGATTACGGAAGAATGATGTTGGCTTTCTCAAATCTTTGGACTTACCTTTGGTTTGCTCAATTCATGCTTATTTGGTATGCCAATATTCCTGAAGAGGTAACATACTATTGGATCAGATTTGAAGAATATAAAGTACCATTCTTATTAACCGTAGTATTAAACTGGGGAGTTCCAATTCTATTCTTGATGAGTAGAGATTCAAAACGTTCTATGGGGATGATTACTTTCGCTGGTATCTTCATGTTATTAGGTCATGCACTGAATACATATATGTTGATCATGCCAGGATCTGTTGGTGCTCATTGGCATATCGGGTTTACCGAGATCGGATTATTCCTTGGATTCATGGGACTATTTATATTCGTAACATTACGTTCGCTTTCTAAGCGTAAATTGGTTCAAGAAAACCATCCTATGCACGAAGAGAGTAAACATCACACAATTCACTAAAGACAAATAATTCAAGACAATGATGAACTTTTTGTTAATAGCAGTAATCGTATTGGCTGTGCTTACAGTAGCACAGATCATTCGTTTATTAAATCTTTCTTCTAAGTTAGGAGGTAAGAACGCGGACGATATTACAACTGGAGATAACAACCGTCAAGGAACTAATTTCCTTATTTTCATGATCCTTTTCATGGTATCGGTTTTCTATATGACCTACCGCTGGTGGGACGTAATGCTACCCCCTGCATCATCTGAGCATGGTGTAGAGTATGATGGATTGATGCAAATTACCATGATTATTATCTGTTTGGTATTCCTAATAACACAACCAATGTTGTTCTGGTTTGCATTTAAATACAGAGGAGTAAAAGGTAGAAAAGCTACATTCTTTTCGCATAACAATAAATTAGAACTTATCTGGACGGTAATTCCTGCTGTTGCACTTGCCGTTTTGATTACCTACGGATTAAGCATTTGGAATGATGTAATGTTTCCAAATACAAAGGATAAGGAAACAATTTATATGGAAGTTTATGCTAAGCAATTTGACTGGACAGCTCGTTATGCTGGGGCAGACAATAAGCTAGGTAAAGGAAATGTACGATATGTTGGAGGAAATAATATCACAGGATTGGTATCAAAAACTACAACAGATGCACGCTTGAAATCTTTGAGTGAAGATATTGCTTCGGCACAAAAAATAGCCGAAACAAGTAAAAACGCTTTCAAGGTAAAAAACGCAGAAGAAAACATCAAGAAATTGATGAAAATGAAAAAATCTGTACAAGCAATTGCTCTTCAATCAACTGAAGAGGCTCTAATGATGGGAGAAGACGATATCCAAGTAAAAGAAATTCATTTACCAGTAAATAAACAGGTTCAAATGAGATTCCGCTCACAAGATATCATTCACTCGGCTTATATGCCACACTTTAGAGTGCAGATGAACTGTGTTCCTGGTGCTGAAACATTATTTACTTTCACACCAACAAAGACAACTGCTGATATGAAAGCAGAAACAGGAGACGATAAATTCGAGTACGTTTTGATGTGTAACAAAATTTGTGGTGCAGCTCACTACAATATGCAAATCAAAGTGGTAGTTGAAGATGAAGCTTCATACCAAAAGTGGTTAAGTGAACAAAAAACACTTATCTCAAGTTTATAAAAGGATTGTTTAATAAAGAAATTAGCAGATAGATATGTCACACGACGGACACCACCATGAAGAAACTTTCATCTCGAAGTATATCTTCAGTATGGATCACAAAATGATTGCCAAGCAATTCTTGATTACAGGAATCTTAATGGCTTTCGTGGGAATGGCTTTGTCATTGTTTTTCCGCTTGCAAATTGCATGGCCGGATGAAGCCTTTCCTGTATTAGAAACTTTCCTTGGAAAATGGGCTCCTGATGGGCAAATGGATCCAAATATGTACTTAGGATTAGTAACCATCCACGGTACTATTATGGTATTCTTTGTTCTTACAGCAGGATTAAGTGGAACTTTTTCAAACCTATTAATTCCATTGCAAATTGGAGCAAGAGATATGGCTTCAGCCTTTATGAATATGCTTTCATACTGGATGTTCTTTGTCTCTAGTGTTTTAATGCTTATTGGTCTTTTTGTAGAAACAGGACCTGCCTCAGCGGGATGGACTATTTACCCACCACTTTCTGCATTACCACAAGCAATTCCAGGATCTGGATTAGGAATGAATATTTGGTTGACCTCAATGGCTTTGTTCATTGCTTCATCAACTATTGGTTCATTGAACTATATCGTAACCGTGTTAAACTTAAGAACAAAAGGAATGTCTATGGCTCGTTTACCATTGACAATCTGGGCTTTCTTCGTAACAGCAGTTATCGGAGTTCTTTCTTTCCCAGTTCTTTTTGCAGCGGTATTATTATTGATTTTCGATAGAAGTTTCGGAACATCATTCTACCTTTCAGATATCCTTATTGGAGGAGAAGTTCTAGGATATGATGGAGGTTCTCCAGTATTATACGAACACCTTTTCTGGTTCTTAGGACACCCTGAAGTATATATCGTACTACTTCCTGCTTTAGGATTAACTTCAGAGGTTATTTCTACAAGTGCACGTAAACCAATTTTTGGATATAAAGCCATGATCGGATCTATCGTTGGTATTGCCTTCCTATCGTTTATCGTATGGGCTCACCACATGTTTGTATCTGGAATGTCTCCATTCTTAGGTTCGGTATTTACTTTTACAACATTATTGATCGCTATCCCATCGGCAGTAAAAGCCTTCAACTACCTTACTACACTTTGGAAAGGTAACCTACAGATGACACCAGCAATGCTTTTCTCTATCGGATTAGTATCTGCGTTTATCACAGGAGGACTTACAGGTTTAGTATTAGGAGATTCTACATTGGATATTAATGTTCACGATACATATTTCGTTGTTGGTCACTTCCATATTGTAATGGGACTTTCAGCAGTATTTGGAATGATGGCAGGAGTGTATCATTGGTTCCCAAAAATGTTTGGTAGAATGATGAACAAGAAATTAGGTTATCTACATTTCTGGATCACAATCATCACTGCTTATGGAACATTCTTCCCAATGCATTATTTAGGTTTGGCAGCACTTCCAAGACGTTATTACTCAAACTCAGCATTCCCAATGTTTGATGATTTAGTAGAAATCAACGAAGTGATCACTGTTTTCGCTATTATTGGAGGATTGGCTCAAGTTATTTTCTTGTTCAACTTCTTCTACAGCATTTGGAACGGAACAAAATCGGGTCAAAACCCATGGAATTCAAACACTCTAGAGTGGACTACACCAGTAGAAAGAATTCATGGAAACTGGCCAGGAGAAATACCAGAAGTACACCGTTGGCCTTATGATTATTCTAAAATGAATGCAGAAGGTAGCGACTACTTAATTGCAGGGCAAGATTACACACCACAAACGCAACCAAAATTAGATAACGAACCTGATCATTAGAATTAGGACGTTTATTATAGAGTTTATAGAACCACTTCAATTTTTTGAAGTGGTTTTTTTGTTTAAATGATTTTCATATCAATATATTTATGGCATTAGAAATCTAGTTTTATCATTAATTTTACAATTCATCTATCATATGAATGAACGAGAATTAAACTTTCTATTAGAAATGTATAGGACTGAGCTCTATTCCATGCAAATTATTATCTCAAATAACTTAGCTTTGTAAAAAAGCAGTCGATAAAAATTGATTACCAATACAAAATACCACACTTGCGAAGATATTGAAGTGAGACTTCATGATTCCCTATATCGAGTTATGGAACTTTTTGAAGAAAACAAAGTTTCTCACTTACCTGTTATCTCTGATAAAAACAAATACTTGGGTCTTATTGAGGATCGAGCCGTGTTTGAATATTATACAGAAAGTAAAAGTGTAGGAGAAAATAATCATCCCTTTCTTAGAATTTCAATATTTCCGCAAACACATATTTTTGAGGTCATAAAAACAATTGGAAAGTATCAATTAAGTTTACTTCCTGTGATTAATGAACAGGAACAACTATTGGGTTATTACAAACCTCAAGATATCATATCAGCACTGTATAAAAGTACGAGCTTTGCAGAGAAAGGGAGTATTCTTTCTCTTAGAATGCATCGTCGAGATTATTCATTACATGAATTAACTAGACTATTGGAAGCTGATGGTTTTCTTGTCACTTCTGTATATTATCAGGAAATTGATGAAACGGATTATCTTTTGGTTCATTTGAAATTAAATAAAGAAGAAGTCTCTAGAGCGTTACACACTTTAGAACGCTTTAACTATGAGGTAGCTTTTACCTATTCTCGAAATCAATATGATGACGATCTTGATGATCGTTTACAATCATTTCTTAAATTCTTAAATCCTTAATAAGCCAATATGAAATTTGCTATTTACGGAGTTCGATTTTACGAACAAGCTAAAGACTATATCCAATTATTGTTTGATGAACTCAAAAAACATCAATGTGAACTGGTTATTTACAGTGATTTGGCTGAGGCTTTGGAAATCAATATAGATCTTAAAAATTCATACACCACTTTTAGAGACTATGAAGATCTTGAAAAAGATGAGTTTGATTTTATGATCACCATTGGAGGCGACGGAACCATACTTTCTGCTGCCACAATAGTGAGAGACCTTGGAATTCCTATTTTGGGAATTAATACAGGAAGGCTTGGTTTTTTGGCGAATATTTCAAAACATCATATCCAAAAAACACTCTTTCAGCTCAAAAAGGGACGCTATAAGATAGAAGAAAGAACCTTGATTGCTGTGCAAAATATGCAGCGAATCTTTGGAGAGTTGAATTTTGCGGTAAATGAAATTACCATCAATAGAAAAGATACGACTTCCATGATCAGTGTGAAAGTGTGTATTGACGGAAAATATCTAAATACCTATTGGGCAGATGGACTCATAATTTCTACTCCCACAGGATCCACAGGATATTCATTAAGCTGTGGAGGACCGATTATTATGCCAGGATCCAAAAACCTTGTAATAACTCCAATAGCTCCGCATAACTTAAATGTTCGCCCATTGGTGATTGATGATGGACATGAACTTACCGTTCACGTTCAAGGAAGAGAAGAAGAGTATTTGATTGGTTTAGATTCAAGAATATATTCAGTTTCATTGGGTGCCGAAATTAAATTAAAAAAATCTGACGTGACACTCAAAATGGTGGAGCTTGAAGATCATGATTATCCTTCTACGCTAAGAAATAAACTCCTTTGGGGACTTGATAGACGAAATTAAATAGCAGCACCTCTCTCTTTTACTTAAAAATATGGCAAAAATTACCCAACAAACAATTGATAAAATCTATGATGCAGTACGCATAGAAGAAGTGGTGGGTGATTATGTGAATCTCAAAAAAAGAGGTACAAATTATCAAGGACTTTGTCCTTTTCATAATGAAAAAACGCCTTCTTTTAGTGTTTCGCCAGCAAAAGGAATTTATAAATGCTTTGGTTGTTCTGCAGGAGGAAGTTCTATTAGCTTTATTATGGATATCGAACATCTTTCATATCCTGAAGCTCTAAAGCAACTGGCAAAGAAATACCATATTGAAGTAGAAGAAGAAGAGGTAAGCCAAGAACAAAAAGAACGTTATAACAAAAGAGAGAGCTTATTGTTATTAACGGAATTTGCACAAGAGTACTTTGTAAATCAGCTGAAAGAAAGTCAGGACGGAAGACTGATTGCTCAGCCCTATTTAGAAGACCGAAAAATATCTTCGGCAAGTGTAGAAACTTTTAAAATAGGATTTCTCCCAAATAAATCGGATGCTTTTGCTCAGTTTGCCTTAAAAAAGGGATACAAAAGAGAACATTTACAAGAATCAGGACTGAGTGTTTTTAGAGACAATGGTTCTGTTTATGATCGTTTTAAAGACCGTTTAATATTCCCAATACACAGCTTGTCAGGAAGAGTTATTGGTTTTGGAGCTCGAATTTTAAGAAACGATAAAAAAGTAGCAAAATATGTCAATTCGCCTGAAAGTGACATTTACCATAAATCACAAGTGCTCTACGGAATTTATCAAGCCAAGAAGAGTATTGTAAAAAAAGATAATTGTATCCTTGTAGAAGGATATACAGATGTAATTAGCTTACACCAAGCTGGAATAGAAAATGCCGTTGCTTCTTCAGGAACTGCCCTAACACCAGATCAAGTAAGATTAATAAAAAGATTTACAGAAAATCTTACCGTTATTTTTGATGGAGATGCTGCTGGAATTAAAGCTTCATTAAGAGGGATTGATATTATATTGGAGTATGGGCTCAATGTGAATGTATTGCTTCTGCCCGATGGAGAAGATCCCGATTCCTTTTCAAAACAAAAAACAACTGAAGAACTTCAAAATTACATCAAAGAGCATTCAGTATCCTTTATAGATTTTAAGATCAAGTTGTTTAAAAACGGAGAGAACCAAACGATTGTAGAAAAAACGAATTGGCTCAGGAGTATTATTAGGTCTATAGCCAAAGTTCCTGATCCGCTAAAAAGAACCGTTTTTATACAAAATGCTGCTCCAAAACTTGAACTAGACGAAAAGGTTCTTTTTAATGAACTTCAAACTCAGCTTAAACAAAAGGTAAAAGACGATATAAAGGAAGCCGAGCGAAAAGAGAAATTAGAAAGTCGTCAACAGCAGCAAGCACATTTGGAAATTTATCCAGAATATGCCCAAGAAGTTACTACTCCAGTAGTAGATACTACTAAAACATTTGCAGAATTTAGTGATCTAGCCACAGAGTTGGAATATAACCTTTTGAAGATTTATTTGAAATTTTCAAAGGAGATTCTACACATAGAAATAGAATCTGAGGAAGAAAAGAAAGAGTTTATAGAAATATCTGTTGCCGAATTTATTGAGCATAGTGTGGAAGAAGAAGAATTTTCCTTTCAGTTCCCAATCCATAGAGAAATTTACAATTTCTGTGTAGAACAATCAGATAAAGAGGAAGAAATAGACTTTATTAGTGCACTTTTAAGAGGCGAAAATCAAGAAATAGTGAAATATGTAAGTGAGCTTTTGCATGAAAGACATCAACTAGCGAACTGGGAAAAACATGATATTTTTGTAAAAGAAGAAACTACAATTTTAGAGAAAAAAATTAATCAATATATCTGGCGATATCAACTTGAACTTGCCAAAGGAAATATCAAGAATATACAAGAACGAATAAAAGCCTGTACCGAAACTGAGAAAAGGAATGAAATAATGAACGAATATAAAAATCTATTAATTTTTATCCAGATTCTTCAGAAAAAACTCGGAAAAGAGGTATAGAAATGGAGACAATTCCAAGGATATCTTTTAGAAAATAAGTAAAGAACATCAAATCCATCACAATTTTATTATCTTTGGTTTTGATCTATTCTAAACCGAAGCAATATGCTAAGAAGTATTTTATTTTCTGTTTATCTTATGTTTTTGATACCACTATCGGCACAGCCTACACATCCAGTGGCTCCCAATGTGGTTTTTGATGATATTAGCGGGGTTTCTCATAATATCTACACCTATTTATCTCAAAATAGAACGGTAGTTCTCGAGTTTTATAATTCCAGTCATCCTGCAAGTATCAGTTCAAGACCAGGAATGAATGATCTCAATAACACACACGGACTTTTTGGGAATGCCTCTCATATTTTAATTTCCATAGACATGGATACTTTAACAAATAATGAGTCTGCTTTTGCAAATACCCATAACATTTTATACCCAGTAGTTTCAAATGTTCAAGACTTTGATGCTTATAATTGGGACTTGAGCGAACCGATGTTTGTAATTATTTGTCCAGATAAAGGATGGATGGTGAGAAAAGGGTCTATTTTTGACGATACATCTTATATCACAGCATTATCGGGACAATGTGCTCCACTTTCAAACCGAATTTTAGATGCAAAGATCTATAACTTTATTGCCGATGATCAATATTGTAATAAATCACATCAAGCACAATTTTATATCCAAAACTACTCACAGACACTTCCATTAACAAAAGCAAAAATTACTGCTAAAGAAGCAGGAATTGTTAGAGGTGTTACTTATTGGAATGGTTTTCTGTCGCCTTATCAGGTGGATACCATTTTTATGGATTTAGATGGAATTTCAGGGTATGATTTATTAGAATTTGAAATTGATAGCATCAATAATATAAAAGATCCTTACCCAGAGAACAATACTTTTAATCAGATTTTGAGAGAAGGTAGAGATGTTTTTGAGAAAATTTTCATCACCTTAACGACAGATTATTATCCACAAGAAATTTCTTGGTCAATCATTAGAGAAAATGGAGATACCCTTGTGAAAAGTCCGAAATATACGGAAGAAAACAAAGAATATAAATATACCGCTTTTGTAGGATACGGAGGTTTTGAATGCTATGAAATAGTAGTAGAAGACAAAACAGGAAATGGGATACTATCAGGAAATACACCCGATGGTTATGCTATGGGAGATCTATTAGTAACAACAGATCAAGGCGACAGCTTACTTACCGATCATCAGTTTGAGCATAAAGCCAGAAGGAAATTTTATAGAAGATATGACTTGGAAGTAGAAGAAGAAAATATCCCAGAACTTGAATATACGTACCAATCAGGAATGATTAGTTTAGAGAATTTATCCTCAGGAGGAATAATAACCCTTCAAGATGTACAAGGAAGAACTTTGATCTCAAAAAAAGTAGAATCTTCTTTTGTAGAAATGAATTTGGGTAACTTCCCTATGGGAGTTTATTATTTGAATTATCACCATGCTAAAGGTAATTCTGTTTCAAAATTGATTCATTATTAAAAAAACGAGTTAAGAAATTTTAACTTTCAGGATGAATGGTATATAATTTGAATACCACACACCCAAAGGGATTAATTTAGTACCTTGCAATAGTTAATTATTAACACTTAAAGAATGATTATGAAAAAAGTATTACTATCAATGTTGTTTCTAGCATTTGGATTTGTAGCTGTGGCACAAAAAAAACTTCCAAGTGTAGATATCAAAGATATGAATGGGAAAACTGTAAATACCGCCTCTTTAGTTTCAGATAAACCAGTTGTAATTAGTTTTTGGGCAACATGGTGTAAACCATGTCAAAGAGAACTTGATGCAATAAATGAGATGTATGAAGAATGGAATGAAGAAACAGGAGTAGAGCTTTATGCCATTTCTATAGATGACGCAAGAGCCGCCTCTAGAGTAAAGCCATTGGTTAATGGAAAAGCTTGGGAATTCAATGTATTGTTAGATAAAAACCAAGACTTTAAAAGAGCCATGAATGTAGGTTCTATTCCACACACATTTGTGGTTAACAGCAAAGGAGAAATCGTTTATAGTCATAATGGATATAGCGACGGTGATGAAGACGAACTTGTGGAAGAAGTAGAAAAACTACTTAAATAAATCATACTAAAAATCTTAACCTAATTTTTTGTAAATCACAAAAAGTATGAAAAACAAAATAATAGCAAGCTCATTGGCTTGCTTTCTTTTTTTGAGCGAGAAATCAATGGCTCAAACTGATAAATTGAGTATCTCAGGGAATTTTCAATCCGTTTTTCAACACTCTAAGGAAAATGAAGCGATTGGAGCAAAAGACGTTCCCGAAAAAATCCTAATGAATGGATTCTCGAATGTGAATATGGCATATAAAAACTTTACTGCAGGTTTACGATTTGAGTACTATTCACCCCCAATTTTAGGGATTGCCCCAGGGTATGAAGGTGCAGGAATTGCCTATAGATATGTGAATTTTAAAGACAAAGGATTTGACATTACCGTAGGGAATTTCTATGATCAATTTGGTAGCGGATTGATTTTTAGAAGTTATGAAGAGCGTGATCTTGGATATGACAATGCCATGGATGGAGTACGCGTAAAGTATAGCCCAAAAGCAGGAATTAACTTAAAAGCTTTTGTAGGAAAACAAAGAATTTTTTGGGAGTATAGCCCAGGTTATTTAAGAGGAATGGATGCCGATTTTAATTTAAATGAAGCATTGGAATTAAAAGAAGGATTCCCACAAATAAACCTTGCAGCTTCTTTTATTTCTCGTTATCAAAAGAATGACAATATTTTGAATATCCCAGAAAATGTGGGAGCATATTCATATAGATTAGGAATAAGTCATAAAGGAATACAAGCCAATGTTGAACTCGCAGGAAAAACCGCAGATCCATCTGTTCATAACAACAATGAACTAAGTGATGGAAGAGCACTTTTGGCAAATGTTTCATATTCAACCAAAGGTTTTGGAGCCACAATAAGTGCTAAGCACATAGACAATATGGATTTCAGAACAGATAGAAATGCCTCAGGTCAAAATTTACTGGTGAATTTCAACCCTTCTTTAACACGTCCACAAACTTGGGCATTGGCAACGTTTTTCCCCTATGCTGTGAATAATATAGGAGAGGCAGGATATATGGCAGAGCTGAATTATAAAGTGCCAAAATCTGTTCCTGGAATAGGAAAAATGTATATTTCAGCAAATTATTCAAAATCATTTGCAATTGATAGAATTGCCATAGATTCAGTGGAAGATAAAGGAAAAGGAGGTCATTTTATCACCCATCGTCAAGCAGATTGGTTTGGATTTGCAAAAGATAAAACTACGGGAGAAAATAAAGTATTATTTGATGAGTTTTATATAGAAGCCACAAAGAAGATTAATAAAAAATGGAAGTCAACTCTAGCTTTTATGAATACCAAGTACAATACCGCTCAAAATGCAGGAATTGCCACTACCGATGAGACTAAAAAAGGGATTATCTCTGCACAAACAGTAATCCTAGAAACAAAATATAAAATAAACAGAAAGAAAAATATTCGTGTAGAGTTACAGCATCTATCAAGTGACCAAACAGGTGGTTTGAGTGAGGGAAGCTGGGCAATGGGGTTAGTAGAATTTTCTACCAAAAAATATTTTGTAGCCCTTCAAGATCTGTATAATTACGGAAATAACACGAATAAAGAACACTATACTACTCTATCAGCAGGTTACAGAAATGGAAAAACGAGTATTTCTGCAACTTATGGAAAACAAAGAGAAGGGATTTTCTGTGTAGGTGGAGTTTGTAGAGCTGTTCCTGCATCTGATGGTCTTACACTAACGATTACAAGTACATTCTAATATGAAAAAAACAATATACACGGTGTCTTTGGCACTTGCATTTTCGACATTGTTTACTTCTTGTGATGAAGTAGATAAAGATGATTATTTACCTGAGTTAAAAACCAATGCTAACTGTCCAGAACCTCAGTATTTGGATTCTGAAGAGCAAACCAAACGAAATGTCCTCTTGGAAGAATATACAGGGCATAAATGTGGGAATTGCCCGAGTGCAGCAAAAGAAGCAAAGGCATTGTTGAAGGAGGCTCCTTATAACGAAAATCTTGTGGTAGTTGCTATCCATGGAAATTCTATTGCTTTTAACCAGCCAGAACCGTCTGGAGAGAAATATCGTTATGATTTCAGAACAGAAATTGGAAAAAAATTAGACGCGCACTTTGGAGTAACAGACGATGGAATTCCTGCGGGATTAATTAATCGTAAAGATTTTGATGGATTCACGATTTTACCTGCATCTTCATGGAAGAATTTTCTGGATCAGGAATTGAGTAAAAGTCCAAAAATGTCTATAAATATGGTCGCTTCAAAGCTTTCTAATGAAGAAATCTGTGCTTCTTTAAGAGTAAAAATGCTCGATGATTATTCAGGTGCATTAAACTATAATGTTTTTGTGGTTGAAAATGGAATTATCAATTGGCAATTAGATTATAAAGGGGACCCAAAAGAGAATCCGAATTATGAACACAATCATATCTTGAGATATACGCATCTTGATGCCTTTGGATATACACTAGGTGAATCAAAAACTAATTATTCTGACAAAGAAACTTTTGAATTATCAAAATTCTCTATTCCTGTTGGAAAAGATTGGAATCTAAATAATATCAAAGTGATTGCCTATGTCTCTGATAAAGATTCTAAAGAAATTCTTCAAGTGAAAGAGATTGCATTAAAACAATAATATTTTATTGGAGAAAGCGTAAAAGCAAGGTTTTTTTTATGAAGAGACCTTGCTTTTTTTTGTTTTAAAAACATTTTGGAAAAGTTCTTAATTAAGAGTAATTTTGTAAAACATTCTTATAGAGAACAATAAACAACAATTAGATTTCAAAAAATGTCTGGTTTTCAAGAAAAATTCATCAATCCATTTACCGATTTTGGTTTCAAGAGATTGTTTGGTGAAGAGCCAAACAAAGATTTGTTATTGGATTTTCTGAATGAATTATTGAAGGAAAACGAAGGACGAATAGTGGAACTGAATTATATGAAGACTGAACATTTGGATTCTACCCAAATTGACAGAAAAGCCATTTTTGATATCTATTGTGAGAACGAAAAAGGAGAAAAATTTATTGTAGAACTTCAAAAGGCAAAACAAAAATTTTTCAAAGACCGAAGTGTTTTCTATTCTACTTTTCCAATAAGAGAGCAAGCTCCAAAATCTGAGTGGGATTTTGAACTAAAATCTGTTTACACTATCGGGATTCTCGATTTTGTATTTGACAATGATGGCGACACCGAGGAGGAAAAAGAAAAATACCTCCACGAAGTGCAGTTGGTG